>JAZFRG010000264.1:0-3917 GCA_036445535.1 Sphingomonadales bacterium | reverse complement strand
TAACCGGGCCTGAGCGGTTTGTTCAGGCGATGTTAAGCGAAACAAGGCGGAAATGGGGCAGAGATAAACCTAGAAAATTTTCATGGCGCGGCCGAAGTCAGCGTAATTGGTGGAGCCTACATCTTTATCATTTTGGGCCAGTCTGGCTTCCAGGGGTTTTTTCAGGACCGCGGCCAGGCGCCGGTCATAGGTTTCATCAAAGGGGTCAACGCCCATGGCGTGAACGATCCGGTTCATGTAATTGAAAAGCGCAGCCACCGCGGCGGCATCGTTGACCGCCTGGCCGTCCCAGCCGGCAGCCAGGATGGCATCAATATCAGCTTTCCCAATATTGCCGTGATCGAGGGTGATTTTTTTGGCGTAGTTCAGGATCGGGATCATTTTCGGATCGACCCCTGAACTTTCGACGTCTTCGATCAGCTTTTCGAACAATTCCGGCGGGGTTCCGTAAAAGGCAGCGTAAACCCGGTGCGAATTAAAACAGAACCGGCAGCCATTAAGCCTTGAGACATAGGCGGCGATCATTTCGCGCTCACCGATCGAGAGCGGCGAGGCGGCGCGAAGTACGACATCATGGAAATTCATCAGGTCTTCAAGACCACCTGGATAAGCCTTCATAACATCGGCCAAATGAACGGTATCCGGAAATTCCTTTAAAAATGACATCACTTTTACCCTTCAAAGTTTACCTGAATTTTCCGTGGCAATGTTTGTATTTTTTGCCGGTTCCGCAGGGGCACAAGGCGTTCCTGTTGACCCTGCCCCAGGTTGATGAATCGTTCGGGTCAAAGGCCCCTGAGCGGGCTCTGCTGGTCACCGTGCCAAGGGCTTTTGGCGCCGGCCCCGGACCGCCTTCTTTGGCCGCAATGGCCTGTTTTTTTTGCGCTTCGGGATCGGCATGCAGGGTATTCATTTCCTCAGCCTTGGGCTTTAAGGACAAAGGGCCCCGGTCAATACTAATCTCAATGTGGGCTAACACCTGGGAGACATTTTCCCGCACCCTATACAAAAGGTCCTCAAACATCTGGAACCCTTCGGTTTTGTATTCATCCAGAGGGTTGCGCTGGCCAAAGGCACGGAGCGATACCACTTTTCTTAGGTGCTCCAGGGTTGTCAGGTGATTCTTCCAATCCTCATCCAGGGTTTTCAGCAGCAAATTCTTTTCCACCTGGCCCCAGATGTCCTGACCATAATTGCTCACCTTGGCGTTCAATTTATTATCCACTGCCTTGGTAATGCGCTCGATAAAAGCCTCTTCCTCGACGCCTTCTTCCTTGAGCCACTCAGACATCGGCAGATCCAGGTTAAAGACCTTTTTAACGCTGACCCCAAGGCCCTTGATGTCCCAATCCTCGGGGTAGGATTTTGGCGGAATATGCACCAAAACTAGGTCCTCAATGGTCTGGTGGCGGAAATCCGCGACCGTGTCGGTTACGTTTTCAGCATCAATAATTTCATTCCGCTGTTCGTAAATCACCTTACGCTGGTCGTTCATGACATCGTCGTATTTCAAAAGGTTTTTACGCTGTTCGTAGTTCATGCTTTCGACCTTGGCCTGGGCCTTTTCGATCGCTTTGTTGATCCACGGGTGGATGATTGCCTCGCCCTCCTCGAGGCCTAATTTCACCAGCATATTATCCATTTTCTCAGGACCAAAAACCCGCATCAAATCATCTTGCAGGGACAAATAAAATTTGGTCGTCCCGGGATCGCCCTGACGGCCGGAACGGCCCCTCAGCTGGTTATCAATGCGGCGTGAGTCATGGCGCTCGGTGCCCAGAACGTAAAGCCCCCCGGCATCCAGAACCCGTTGCCGGTCGGCGGCAATTTCGGTTTTGATTTTTTCAATAACCTGGGTTTTTTCCCTGCCATCCTCAAGCCCTACGGTTTCATCAGCGGTGCGCATATCGAGATTACCACCGAGCTGAATATCGGTGCCGCGACCGGCCATATTGGTAGCCAGGGTGACCGCCCCGGAATGACCCGCCTGGCCGATAATAACGGCTTCCTGTTCATGGTAACGGGCGTTCAAAACGTTATGTTTAATGCCCTTTTTCTTCAAAAACTTTGATAAGACCTCAGATTTTTCAATGGAAACCGTACCCACCAGAATCGGTTGGCCGCGTTCGTTACAACTTTTAATTTCGGTAATGATGGCTTCGTATTTTTCGCCTTCGGTGCGGTAAAATTCGTCGTTTTTATCGTCTCTGATAACCGGGACGTTGGTAGGAATTTCAACAACGCCGAGCTTGTAGATGTCCATAAATTCACCGGCTTCGGTGGCGGCCGTCCCGGTCATGCCGGAAAGCTTGGGGTACATCCTGAAATAATTCTGGAAGGTAATCGAGGCGATGGTCTGGTTTTCAGACTTGATGTTAACGCCTTCCTTGGCCTCAACCGCCTGGTGAAGACCATCCGACCAGCGCCGCCCTTCCATCATCCGGCCGGTAAATTCATCAATAATGACAACCTTGCCATCTTTCACGATGTAATCGGTGTCGCGGGTAAAAATATTCTGGGCACGGAGCGCTATATTAATATGGTGGACGATATCGGTGTTTTCATAATCATAGAGAATATCGCCCTTTAAAAGACCGGCTTTTGCCAAAAGTTTCTCAATTTTTTCGGTGCCGTCTTCGGTCAGGGTGATCGAGCGGTTTTTTTCTTCCTTTTCATAATCCTCCTCTTTTATCTGGCGGACCACCCGGTCCACTGAAATATAAAGATCTGATTTGTCCTGGGTCGCCCCTGAAATAATTAAAGGGGTTCGGGCTTCATCGACCAGAATACTGTCAACCTCATCGACAATCGCAAAATTAAAGGTGCGCTGGACCATTTCTTCGCGCGAAAAGGCTAAATTATCTCTTAGGTAATCAAAGCCAAGCTCGTTGTTGGTGGCATAGGTAATATCGCATTGGTAAGCGGCTTTGCGGTCATCTTTATTTATGCCCGGAACGACCACGCCAACGCTAAGCCCTAATAATTTGTAAATTTGGCCCATCCAGGCGGCATCGCGCCTGGCCAGATAATCGTTGACCGTGACAATATGGACGCCTTGGCCCTGAAGCGCATTCAAGTAAGCGGAAAGGGTAGAAACCAGGGTCTTGCCTTCGCCGGTTTTCATTTCAGCAATTTCCCCCCGGTGGAGAACGATGCCGCCGACCAGCTGGACATCAAAGTGACGCTGGCCAAGGGTTCTCTTCGCCGCTTCCCGGACATTGGCAAAGGCTTCCGGCAAAATATCATCGAGCTTTTCGCCAGCTTCCAGCCGGGTCCTGAATTCGTCGGTTTTTGCTTTAACCTCGGCGTCAGAAAGCTTTTCAAACGCGGCCTCAAGCCCATTAATAACCGCGACCGTCTTGAAATGGCCCTTTACGATCCGGTCATTGGGGGAACCGAAAACCTTCTTGGCAACTTTGCCCAAACCTAACATTTAAACCCTTTCAACAGGTGCGCCATGGGGACGGCGCTTAAATCTTTATAATTTCTGATAAAATCCGGGTTTTACCCGTAATTTTTTGCATGAAGGAGAGATAAGGTCGAAGCGCCCAACTGTCAACCAAATGGTGATAAATTCCTTGTCTGAAAACCTAAGGATTTTGCCCTTTAAAATTTAAGAATTTGATTCTGAAAACCTGCCTTGTTGGTTAACATCAGCCATGGTAGGCAAACCCATGAACGCGCCAAAAAAAAAGCTTCTGGTCAGCGCCCTAATTCTTGTGGATGGCAAAGGAAAAATCCTCCTCGCCCAGCGCCCATCCGGCAAAAGCATGGCTGGCCTTTGGGAATTTCCCGGCGGCAAGGTTCATGAGAATGAAACCCTTAAAGACGCCCTTATTCGTGAAATAAAGGAAGAGCTTGGGATTGTATTAAAGGCCCCGGCCCTAACCCTGGCTATGACCATCAACCATGATTAT
>JAZFRG010000263.1:0-9105 GCA_036445535.1 Sphingomonadales bacterium | reverse complement strand
ATCCCCGAAATTCTTGAAGTTCGTGGTGAAATTTTCATGCTCAAATCTGATTTTTTGGCCCTGAATGAACGCAACAAGAAAGAGGGAAAACAAACGTTTGCCAACCCCAGGAATGCGGCCGCCGGAGGTGTCAGGCAACTGGACCCAGAGATAACCAGAAGCCGGCCTTTGAGTTTTATTGCTTATGGATGGGGAGAGGTAAAACCCAGGTTATTTAAAACCCAAAAGGATGCAAGTGATTTACTCGGAGAGTGGGGATTCAAAAACCGGTACGAAGTGAAGCTACTGAGTAACATTAGTGGTTTAGATATTTTTTACCACGAAATTGAAAAATCCCGGGCAACTTTGCCTTTTGATATTGACGGTATTGTTTTTAAGATTAATCGCCTGGATTATCAAGAACGCTTGGGACAGGTCGCCCGGGCACCGCGCTGGGCCATTGCCCGAAAGTTCCCGGCCGAAAAAGCCACCACAACCTTGAAAGCCATCGAAATTCAGGTGGGCCGAACCGGGGCTTTAACGCCGGTGGCCAAGCTTAAACCGGTTACCGTGGGCGGGGTCACGGTTGCGAAGGCGTCCTTGCATAACGCCGATGAAATTGAACGGCTGGGGGCCCGCGTCGGCGACACCGTTGTAATTGAGCGCGCCGGCGACGTTATCCCGAAAGTGATTGAGGTTTTAAGCCACAGTGAAAAATCTGAACCCTTTAAATTTCCAAATGAATGCCCGGCCTGTGGGTCGCTTGCGGTTCGTGAGGGCGAGGATGTTGTGATTAGGTGTACTGGGGGGCTTATTTGCCCGGCGCAACGAATCGAGCGCCTGCGCCATTTTGTTTCCCGCACCGCCTTTGATATTGAGGGCCTTGGTGAAAAACAGGTGGCGTCATTTTTTAAAGAAGATATTGTGCATTCTCCGGCGGACATCTTCAAACTTGAGGCTAAAAATGAAACCCTTAAACTACCAATTCAGGAATGGGATGGCTGGGGCGAGCTATCTGTGAAAAACCTTTTCGAAGCCATAAACCAGAGCCGGATTATTTCCTTCGAGCGGTTTTTGTTTGCTCTCGGCATCCGCCACGTCGGGGACAGCAATGCCAAACTTTTGGCGCGCACCTATGGAACCATTGAAAGTTTTCTTGAGGCAATGAAAAAAGCAGAAGATCCCGAAAGCGAAGCCTTTTTAGAACTTATGAATGTCGATGGCATTGGTCCCAAGGTTGCGGGAACTCTGGTTGATTTTTTCCGCGAGGATCATAATCAGGTGGTTGTCAGGGACCTATTGGGCCAGGTAACGGTTAATCCCGCCAAAGCGGTCAAAACCCGCACACCAATTTCAGGCCAAACTATTGTTTTTACAGGGACAATGGAGAAAATGAGCCGGATGGAAGCCAAGGCCAAGGCCGAAAGTATGGGGGCCAAGGTTTCGGGGTCGGTCTCGGCCAAAACGGATCTGGTGGTCGCGGGCCCGGGGGCCGGTTCCAAACTTAAAAAAGCGACCGAACTGGGGGTCAGGGTTATCGATGAAGATGATTGGATAAAACTGGCAAAAAGCTAAATTTTTTCCAAAATTAGGGTTGGCCAGCCATTCTCCGAGGTTTCACCTTTCAGTTTAAAGCCGCCATTTTTATAAGCCTTTAGCACTTCTTCCTTTTGGCCCTCCAAAAGTCCGGCCAGAATAACCAGCCCGCCACAATTCAGGTGTGCGGCAATATCCGCCGCCAGTTCAATCAAAGGCCCGGCCAAAATATTGGCGGTGATTAATTCATAAGATTTCTCGGAAAAATCATCGTGTTCAAAGCCTTCCGCGACAAAAAATTTAATATCAGGGGTTTTGTTTATTCGGGCATTCTCTTTGGCTTTGGTAATAGCTTCCGGGTCGTTATCACTGGCGAAAATATTTGCCCTGGGCCAAAGATTGGCTGCCGCAATGGCTAAAATCCCCGACCCGGTCCCCAAATCCAGAATAGTCTTGGGGAAAATATTCTCAAGATTTTCCAGTGCCAACAAACATCCCCGGGTGGTTTCATGGTGCCCAGTGCCAAAGGCCAGCGAGGCCTCAATCTGGAGTGCAGTTTTGTCGGTTGGAATTTTATCCGCGTCATGTTCGCCGTGAACAAAAAACCGTCCAACTTCAAGGGGCTTCAAACTTTCCAGACTTTTTGCCACCCAGTCCTGCTGTTTTATTTCCTTGAAATGGAGGGGACCCTCAAAACCGCCTAAAAAATAGGAAACCGTTCCAGTGAGGGCCTCCAGGTCTTTTTCGGTTGGTTTTGTTTCCAGGAAAATATCCAAAACAAAGGTCCCCTTGTCCGGATCTTCATAAAGCGAATAATTTGGCGTGGGATTTAGGCTTAAGGGCCAGGAAACTTCATCTTCAAGGGTTAGATCCTCCCGACTAGGGATTTCAATTTTAGCGGTCCAAAGGGTCGCAGCCATTTGCCTCAGGCCCTTTTAACGAAACTGTCGATTATTTTTTTTGATCCGGTGGTTTCAAAATCGACACTTAGCTTGTTGCCCTCAACATCTTCGACCAAACCATAGCCAAATTTTTCGTGAAATACCCGTTCGCCGACTGCAAAGTCGCTGACCACCTTTTGCGTTGAGGTTACGCGGCTTACGGTGCCCTCAATCACCCGGTCGCGCTGGCGGGTTCTATTGTTTGGCATCCGGGAATAGGTCGGTGTCGTTGCTTGGCTGGTTCGCCCTGCGTAGCTGGGGGTGGTTTTTTTAGGCTCGGTATATACCTGAATGTTTGAGGTTACATTAATGTTTTCCTTTGGCAAGTCATCCAGAAACCGTGATGGTATCGGGGTTTGCCACTGGCCATAAATTTGTCGCTGGGAGGCAAACATGATGTGCGCTTTGCGTTTTGCCCGGGTCAAACCAACGTAAGCCAGGCGCCGTTCTTCCTCCAGTCCTGTGAGGCCGCTTTCATCCAGCGCCAGGGGATTCGGGAAAATTCCTTCCTCCCACCCGGCTAGAAATACGGTATCAAATTCAAGACCCTTGGCGGAATGCAGCGTCATAATCGAAAATTTTTCTTCCGCCTTATTCATCTCGGTTGCCATCACCAGGCTGATATGTTCCAGAAATCCGGATAAGCCATCGAATTCCCCCATGGCCCGGATTAATTCTTTCAGGTTTTCCAAGCGGCCCGGGGCATCGGGGTTTTTATCGGCCTGCCACATCGCCATGTAACCCGATTCCTCCAAAACCATTTGGGTCAAATCGGTGTGGGAGCGTTCTTCTTTTTCGTGCCGCCACCGGTCAAAATCTTCCAGCAGGATTTTAAGTGAGTTTCTGGCCTTACCGGGCAATTCATCGGTCTCGATCATATTTGTTGCCGACGAATAAAGAGAAATGCCACGATCACGGCCAAACTGATGGAGTTTTTGAAGGCTGGACTGGCCAATGCCGCGTTTGGGGAGATTGATGATCCGCTCTAGCGCAGGGTCATCGTGGGGTTGGGCTATTACCCGAAGGTAGGCTACCGCATCGCGGATTTCTTTCCGCTCATAAAACCGCGGGCCGCCGACCACCCGGTAAGGAATACCAAGGGTGATAAAGCGTTCCTCAAAGGCTCTGGTTTGTGATCCGGCCCTTACCAATACCGCCAAATCATTAAGTGAAATACCTTTACGTTGCAGGGTTTCCACCTCTTCACCAACAAAACGTGCTTCATCGCGGCCATCCCAAACATTTCTGACAGAAACTTTTTCCCCCGGCTCGCCATCGGTCCATAAAGTTTTGCCCAACCGGCCTTTGTTAGAGGATATCAACCCTGAAGCCGCGGCCAAAATGTTACCGGTCGAGCGGTAATTCTGTTCCAACCGCACCACTTTCGGATTGGGGAAGTCCTTCTCAAATTTCAAGATATTTTCCACCTCAGCCCCGCGCCAGGAATAAATTGACTGGTCGTCGTCGCCGACACAACAAATGTTGTGACCCGCCTGGGCTAACAAGCGAAGCCACAAATACTGGGCGACATTGGTGTCTTGATATTCGTCCACCAAAATGTATTTGAAGCGGTTATGGTAGTTGGCAAGCACATCCGGGTGTTTTTGAAAAATGTTCAGGGTGTGGAGCAATAAATCTCCAAAATCGCAGGCGTTTAGGATTTTCAGGCGCGCTTGGTACTGTTTATAAATTTTCAAACCCTTGCCATCGGCAAAGGCCCCCGCTTCACCCGATGGAACCTTCTCAGGGGTCAGGGCGCGGTTTTTCCAGCGGTCGATCCAGCCCGCCAGAACCCTTGCCGGCCAGCGTTTATCATCAATATTTTCGACCTTTAGAAGCTGCTTTATAAGCCGAACCTGGTCGTCATCATCCAAAATTGTGTAATCGGATTTCAAACCAACAAGTTCGGCATGCGCGCGCAAAAATCTGGCAGAAATAGAATGAAAAGTGCCGATCGCCATCCCGGCAACCGGGCGGCCTAAAAGGGCGGCGACCCGCTCTTGCATCTCAAAGGCCGCTTTATTGGTGAAGGTAACTGCCAAAATTGCCCCTGGGCTAGCTTTCCCTTGGGAAATTAAGTGCGCAATTCGGGTGGTCAAAACCCTGGTTTTCCCGGTTCCAGCACCGGCCAGGATTAAAACCGGACCTTCGGTAGCTTCTACGGCTTCGCGCTGGACCTCGTTCAAGGCGGAAAGATAAGAAATTGGGTTCATTGTCAAAATATTGCCTTTATTTTGGGCCCGTGTATACCATGGCCTTTTATTAAAGGAACAAGAAAATATTGCTGGCCGTTCAGGGTCAAAAACTTTACCATAGTCTGGCCTGGAGGGTACCTTGAAAAAGAAAATTATTATCATTGTTGGGGTTCTGGTCCTGATTTTGGGCGGGCTTATAATTGCCCCTAATCTAATTGACTGGAATTCCTACAAACCCCAGCTTGCCAGTGGCGTTGAGGCGGCCACCGGCCAAGCTGTCAAATTTGAAGGTGACTTATCCTTTAAACTTTTACCCTCCCCGGCGCTCAGGGCCTCCAATGTCTCGCTACCCAACTGGCCGGGGGGAGAGGCGGAGAATTTCCTGGAAATGGAAGGCCTCGATATTCGGCTTGAACTTTTTCCACTTTTATCCGGGGATGTGAAAATTACCAGCCTTGTCGTCGATGGCGGCAAAATATTTCTTGAGCGCGATCTTGAGGGGAGGGCCAATTGGGAAGTTCTTTTTGAAGGGGATGAACCCGCCACCGAGCCTGAAGAGGCGGGGGCTGTGGAGATGGAAAGTTTTCTTTTAAGCGCCACCGATATTTATTATTCTGACGCGCAGACTGGCTTAAATGACAGTGTTAAGGGTATTAATGCTGATCTTATTATCACTTCGCTCTCGGGCCCGTTCACAGGAACTGGCGATCTTGTTTATCACGGCGTTTCGTTTGGTTTTACCTTCGCGACCGGGCTTTTTGGTAAAGGGGCGAATGTTCCAATAAGGGTTGGCCTGGTTCCCGGTGGAGACGAACCGGGTCTGAATTTTCAAGGCACTTTTGTTCAAGAGGCAAATGTTACGGCGCTGTCAGGCAGCTTTGTTGGCGAGGGTGGGAATGCACTTCCCTTAATTACCCTGATGAGCGAAATTTCCGAATTGAAGGAACTTCCGGTTGGTCCCTGGCAGAATGCTTATAAAGTCGATACAAATTTGCTTTTGGTTTTGACCGCAGAAAAAACGGATCTTGTTCTCGATCCTTTAAGTTTAACGCTTGGGCCCACCACCGTTTCCGGAGATGTTCAACTGCTTTATACCGATACCGTTGAAACCAAGGTTGAGTTAACCATAAATACTCTGAATGCCGAGGATTGGATGTCTGAGGGCGGGGCGGGGGAACCCTTCGAAATGCCAAAGGATATTAAGGCTGATATTGCCCTGGAAATCCAAAAAACAACTTACCATGGGGGGGAAATCAGAAACGCAGACTTTAAGGCAAAGCTTGATCGGGGTCGTCTTGTCATTGAAAATATGGCGGCAGTTTTACCAGGACATAGTGATCTTCGTCTAACAGGAACGCTTGAAAGCCGCTCAGAAAAGGTCTTCCTCAATGCCAAGGTTCATCTTGATTCCCGTTCCCTTCGTGATTTTGCAACATGGTTGGATTTTGATTTATCGGCCTTTCCTTCCAACCGTGTAACCCGGCTCACTTTTGATGGCCAGATCCGGTTAGCCGACCCAGCCCTGGAAATTATGCGGGCAACCGTTGGCCTGGATTCGACCCGCTTTGTTGGCGGGGCTACTTTTGATCTGGATGATCCAACCCTGTTTGCCATTGCCGGCTCCATCAACACGCTTGACCTTGATACGTATTTTCCAGATTTGTTGCAAAAAACCGAACATGAAAACCTGTCTTCCCGGATCAACGGCTGGCAGGAGGGGTTAAAGGGGCTAACCGGTTACACCGGGATCATTGATTTAAAAGCCGGTCGCCTGAAATTGATGGGTGCCAATTTAACGGATATTACCTTTAGTGGCAGCTTAAACGGCAATGATTTGGAAATCGGCACCCTTGAGGTTGGCAGCTTTGAGGGTGCGAAGCTTTCGCTTTCAGGATATATCAGGGATATACCGAGCCTAATGAGCTACAATCTAGCCGCCGGTTTTAGTGCTGAAACCTTCAAACCTTTTATGACCTGGGCAGCAACCGAAAGCCCGTTTGAAGACCGGGTTGTTCCCTCAGGAGCGATTTCGGCACAGTTGACAGGTAATAAGAGCCGCGCTCGCTATGACCTTTCGGGCAATCTTTCTGGGATCGTTTTTTCGCTTAAAGGTTCGGCTGAAAACCTGTTGGGAGAACCAGTGATTGCTGCGGATTTAAGGTTCTCACATGATAGGATGATTGAATTTGTCAGAAAATTCAGCCCGGAATATTTTCCGGCAAAAACCCCGCTGGGGGCCTTTAGTTTTGAAGCTTCCTTGAAGGGCGATGAGGGGGATTTAAGGTTCGAAAACCTGGCTCTTGAAATGGGCCCAACTACCCTTACCGGGGAACTTAGGTATCAAACCTTAAATGAGCGCCCGAACATTACCGGATCGCTTGATACCAAACGGATTACTCTTGATGATTTCATGGCACCCGTTGAGGCTGGTATTGAAGAGGTTTCTGAAGGCGGCCAGCGCTGGTCAGGGGATGTCTGGGACACGACCTTCCTAAAGGAAAATGATTTTAATATCACTTTCGAGGCGGATGCGGTTAGGTTCCGAACCTATACTTTTGTCAACCCCAAGGTTCGCCTAAAGGGCCAGGGTGGGGTGCTCAACATAGAAAATCTAAACGCAGGTTTTTATGGCGGCCGTTTATCGCTAAACGCCACAATGGATGCCCGGGAAATCCCGGCCCTTGATATTTCACTGGACCTCAAGGGAGTTTCAACTGCTGACGTTCTCAAATCTTCTGCTGATATTACCAACCTAACCGGGACTTTGGACTTTTCAGGCACCTTTAAAGGAAGGGGTTCCAGCCAGCGTGAGGTTATTAATACCCTAACCGGCCAATCGACATTATCCACCAGCAACGGCGTAATAAAGGGCATTAATATGCCAAGATTATCAGAGCAAATGAACACGCTTGATAATCTGGCAGCCTTCACAGCCCTTATAGGCCGGGCTTTCCAGGGGGGAGAAACCCCCTACCGGTTTATCAGTACCGCGGCCGAAATTTCCGCTGGGGTGATATCCTTTGAACAGATCTCATCAGATATCGATGCCACCGATGTTGGGGGGCGCGGAAACATAAATCTTCCTGGGTGGAAGTTGGATATATCCGGCGCGCTACGGATGAAAGACCATGAAACGGTTCCGGCAATTGGTTTTAGTATGAAGGGCCGGGTTGATGAACCAGTTGTTAAATATGACTATGCTGCCCTTAGAACCCACATGACCAATCAATTTGCAACCTCCCTGTTTGAGAACTTATTAGGAGTCCAAACCCCAGAGGAACCCTTGGAGGAGGGCGTTGGTCCCGGCCTTGAAGGGCAAGTCCCTGAAGAAGAGCACGAGCCCACACCTGAAGAGGAAATGATTCAGGGCCTTTTTGATCTTTTCGGTGGGTTGGGCGAAGAAGAGGAGGAGGATGAGGGGGAAGCCGAAGACGACGAAGGCGGTGGTCTGAACTAGTCCCTCAAAGCCTCTCTCAAAGCATAAACGCGGAGCGCGCTGGACAGGCTGCCGGTCCTGGCCTCATCAATTTCTATTATTATTTGCTGGCGGGAAAGGCCTTTGGCCTTAGCGATATCTTTCAAGGCATCCCAAAATATATCTTCCAGGGTGATACTGGTGCGGTGCCCGGCAATGGTAATGGATCGTTTCTTGATTTTATCGGCGGCCTCAGTCATTCGGGCCGGTCATGTTTTCAGGGCGAACAATCTCGCGAAAACGCTTTTCATCGACATACCCCAACTCAAGCGCAGATTCGAGCAAAGTCAGCCCTTTTTTGTGGGCATTTTTAGCGACTTCAGCAGCTTTGTCGTAGCCAATCTCTGGCGCCAGGGCGGTCACCAGCATTAGGCTGCGTTCCATCAAATCCTGGATCCGGGCTTCATCAGCCTCAAGCCCTTTTACACAACGCGTATTAAAGCTATCGATACCCTCGGCCAAAAGCTGGATGGAATTCAAAAGGGTTGCGATCATCACCGGTTTATAAACATTAAGCTCAAGATGGCCTTGGCTACCGGCAATCGTTACGGTCGTGTGGTTGCCCATCACCCGGGTGCAAATCATGGTTAAGGCTTCGGCCTGGGTGGGGTTAACCTTGCCCGGCATAATTGATGAACCAGGCTCATTCTCAGGCAATTTTAATTCGCCAATCCCGCACCGCGGGCCAGACCCCAAAAGCCGGATATCACTCGCAATTTTCATTAAACTTGCGGCCAGGGTATTCAACGCCCCCGAAGCTTCAATGATGGCATCATGGGCGGCCATGGCTTCAAATTTATTGGGCGCTGTTATAAAGGCAAGCCCGGTAATTTTTGAAATTTCCGCAGCCACGGCAGTATCAAACCCGGTCTGGGTGTTTAACCCGGTGCCAACTGCGGTGCCGCCCTGGGCCAACTCCAAGAGGTTGGGTAGTGTCTTTTGAACACGCTCAAAATTCTTTTCAATCTGCGCCGCATAA
>JAZFRG010000262.1:0-6078 GCA_036445535.1 Sphingomonadales bacterium | reverse complement strand
GTGAAATTTTAATAAACTATTTGCCAGGGTTGGGCTTAAATTCAGCGACTTCGCGTTTTCCGGTTTGCGGATTTACTTTTGAAAACCGAAACGATTTCCCTTTTAAAGGTCCTTTTACCAGGTCATTAAACATCGCTTCGGTCAGCTTGTTTTCGGCATTGGCAAAGGGTGAGATGACTTCGATTAGCCAAAGGTGATTTCCGCTTTTCCATTCATCAGGACGCAGCCTGCCGGTGCCTGAGGTCAACTTGGTATTGGCCTCATCGCTAACTTTCGCCCACAAGGCGACGCCAACCGGTTTTTTGCCGGCCCGGAAAACCCGGTATTGGCTGTTAGCGATAGCCGGAGCGACCATCCAATCAAGGTCTGAAATAGCAAAATGCCGGTGGCCTTGCGACTGGCTTAAAAGCCAAACAATTTCGCCCAGCATATGAGAAACTGTGGGTCTAAAGGCAGCATTTTTCCCTGCACCTTTCATAACTTTTTCACTAACAACCGCACCTTCAGCTTTTTTTGAAGCTGGTTTAGCCGCAGCCTTTGGTGAAGCTTTTTTAGCTGCAACCTTTTGGGCAACAGGTTTTTTTACCGCTGGTTTCTTGGCCGCAGGCTTCTTTGCTGCGGGCTTTTCCTTTTTTGCCATTTTAGAAAGTCTCCTGAATTACCTAATAATTTTGCGCCCCTAAGGCAACGTTAATCCCAAGTTAAAGTGTTATTACCCTCTTCAGCTTTTTACAACCCTGGTCTCTAAATAATAGTTAAAATTCATCAGAAAAACAGACAAGCCCACGAGGAAGGAATCTGGAATGAAAATGTCTCTCAACAATGTTGGCGGGGTATTTTCCAGGTTTATAAATGAGGTTAAAAAAATCACCATGGCAAACAGCGGAACAACCAGAAACAGGGTCGTGACCAGGCCTGGGATGAGGAAGGTTAAAAATTTAGCTACAAAATTCCTGGTCCCGTCAAAATAGGTCCGGATCATTTTAACCCGGGCCTGGGTGGCGGGGAATTCATTCTTAATATCATTTTGCTTGAAGGTAATATTCCATAAATTATAGGCAATCGAGGCAAACGCCATAAGGGCCTGGAAGCCAATGCCAAAAAATATCAGTACCATAAGAGTGAATTTTAACTCCCCGCCATCATCCCCTCCCGTAAAAAGGTTTAGGAAAACCAGGACAATACTAACCAGGGAAATTAAAATAGCAAAAAAGCCTGCAAAAAGCAGGACAGAATAAAAAACAAAAACATACCGACGGGTAAAAAACATGAACCCTCTAAAGGCATCCATAAATCCTGGATTATCGGGTAATTGTACTTCCTTACCTTCTGGCATATTGATCCCCCATTAATAATTAGCAACCAAACTAGCAAATAAATTTCAAGGAAACAAACCTAATCGAATTAAAAAAACAAAACCCAGGGTTTGAACTCATTAATTTGGTCATCCTTGCCAAACTGAAGGCGACTAAATTAATGAGTCCGGACCCTAGTTTTCTTTTGGTAAATAAATTCTTACACTGGTTCCTGTTCCCAGCTCACTTTCAATATCCATGGCCCCTCCAGATTGTTTAGCAAACCCAAAAACCATACTAAGACCAAGGCCCGACCCTTCGCCAATGTCTTTGGTCGTAAAAAACGGTTCAAAAACCTTTTCCAGAACTTCCTCCAACATTCCCTCCCCGTTATCGGCTAGTTTTGTAACAACATAGGACCCGGGCTCCAACTCAAGAGCCATTGCGGCCTCTTTGTTTAAGACCTGGTTTTCTGCAGATATTCTTATTGTCCCGCCCTTGGGCATGGCATCTCGTGCATTTAGAGCTAAATTCAAAAGTGCGCTTTCAAACTCCCCCGGATCCACTTTAATAAAAATTTCTCCCTTTACCTTTTCTGTTATGATCTCAATATTTCCACCCATTGCGAAAACCAAAAGCGCTTCTACTTCTTCCAGGATTTCCTTGAGGTCCACAACGGAAGGTGCCAGATGCTGTTTACGGGCAAAAGACAAAAGCCGATGTGTTAGCTCGGCCCCGCGTTTGGTGGATTTTATAGCAAGCTCCAGCATTTCCAGTTTTTCCGGCTTTTCCTCTTTTTGTTCAAGAAGTCTTAGGCTGGCAAGGATGGTGGTTAATAGATTGTTGAAGTTATGGGCAATGCCCCCGGTTAACTGGCCCACAACCTCCATCTTTTGGGCCTGATGAAGTAAACTTTCAGCCTGTTTTCGCTCTGTAATATCCTCCATAAAGGTTACAAAAACCGGTTTTTCTCCAAGGGTTATGAGTTGGCCAACAAGAGAAACTTCATAGGTCGTTCCATCTTTTCTTACGGCCCTGCCTTCTACCCTTTCTGAAATACCGCCCCCTTTCAGCATTCTGCCATATATTTTTGCAAATTCCCTTTTGCTTAAATGCCCGCCAATATCTGCGGGGGTCATGTTGGAAAGTTCTTTTTGGCTATACCCCAGGTTTTTTCTGGCCTGGTTATTCGCATAAATAAATTTTAGGGTTTTTAAATCAGAAACGTAAATTTCATTTACCGCCCCTTCAACAATAGCGGCCAGTCTTGCAATTTCAAATTCAGCTTTTTTTTCAGCCTCAATATTTCTTAGGGAACTAACGCTGAAAATCACTTTTCCGGTATCATCCTTTACCGGCCTGGTCTCGGATTCAAACCAAAGAAAATCCCCCGCCCTGCTTTTTGCCCGAAACTGAATCCGGGTTGATTTTCCTTTTATAAAAACTTCATTTTTCCAATCTTTAATCCGCTTTTTTCCTTCCGAATCAACAAAATTCCAAAATTGTTTTCCTATAATGTCCTCAGGGGTATAACCGAGTTGTTTTTCCAGGGCCGGGGAAACATAGAGAATTTTTCCGGTCGGATCTCTTTGCAGGATAATATCATTGGTGTTTTCGGTGAGAATGCGATGGCGCTCGTTAATAGCCCGGGCTTCTGCTTGAACTTTTAATTTTTCGGAAATATCCTCAATCAGGACGGCAATCAGTTTTTTACAGCCGCTTTCGGTTACCTGAAGGGTTGCCTCAATATTATAAATTGACCCATCTTTCCTACGGTTTTGACCCTGAAAAAATATTTTTTTCTTTTTGCCCTCTAAAAGCGGGATAAATAATTCGTTAAAAAACTTTTTGGGACGTTTTGCAGCAACATTTTGGGGCCCTAATTTTATAAATTCTGCTAAAGAATACCCTAAATTTTCCAGGGCTTTAGTGTTCCCATAGGTAAACTTGAGGGTTTTCGGGTTGACCAGATAAAGCTCATTCAAAGATTCCTCAATAATGGTCTTGAGGCGTTCACCGTCAGCTTCTGCTTGTTTTTGCTTGGTGATATTTCTGGAAGTGGAAAGGAAATATTTAAATTCACCGTTTTCCCCACTAATGACTTTGGTAACAGTATCAAGCCAAACATAGTCCCCGGTTTTGGTTTTAACTCTTGTCTGGGTTTGGAAGGACTTCTCTTTTTTTAGAATTTTTTCTTTCCAGCCCTCCACCAAACCTTGGTCATCCTTGTAAACCAGTCCCCAAGGGGCTTTTCCAATTAATTCCTCTGGCTTATATCCCAGGCTTTTAATCGACGGAGTTATATAAAGAATTTTACCTTTTGCATCGCGCAGGAAAATAATGTCGCTGGTATGGTCAACAAGAACCCGAAAATGATCTTCCAACAGGCTAACTTCACCTGATTTTCCTCGCTGAACTGATTTCTTCGCCATACCGCCTCCTGGCTAAAACCCACCAATTACCTTTACCCTAAGAAAAGGCATTCCAAAAAGGAAAAATTAAGAAAAACTTGTTTTTGCCATTAAGGAAGAAGCACAGTTGAGCCGGTGGTTTTCCGCCCCTCAAGGTCGCGGTGGGCTTGCCCCCCTTCTTTTAAGGGATAGGTTTGGTTAACCGAAACCTTGACGATGCCCGAAGACACCACTTTCAGAAGTGCCTTGGTACCCTCAGTAAAATCTTCTGCGCTTTTATAATAATCCTTTAACGTAGGTCGGGTGATAAATAGCGAACCCTTCCCCGCCAACAAAAGTGGTTTAAATTTTGGAACCGGGCCCGAGGCATTGCCAAAGCTGACCATCAAGCCGCGCGGTCTCAAGGAATTCAGAGACGCCTCAAAGGTATCCCTGCCGACCCCGTCATAAACCACATCGACGCCGCGGCCCTTGGTGATTTCTTTTACCCGCTCCGCAATATCCTCAGTCCGGTAAAAAATGGTTTTGGTGCACCCATTAGCTTGGGCCAGTGAAGCTTTTTCTTCTGAGCCCACCGTGCCAATAACCTTGGCACCAATGGCCCTTAGCCACTGTGTAGCAATTGACCCAACGCCTCCGCTTGCCGCATGGAAGAGAACCCAGTCGCCTTTTTTTACGGGATAGGTGCGGCGGATAAGATACTCGGCGGTCGCGCCTTTCAGCATCATCCCGGCTGCGGTTTGATCATCTATGTTATTTGGAAGTTTAACCAAACGCTCTGCAGCCCAAACCCGGTGGCTTGCATATGCTCCAGGCTTGGCTGCCCCGAAATAGGCCACACGGTCACCGGTCTGATAGCCTTCAACCCCTTCGCCCAGGGCCTCAATTACCCCGGCAGCCTCCACGCCGGGCGTAAAGGGAAGGTCCATAGGGTAAAGCCCCTCACGGTGGTAAACATCAATGAAATTGAGACCGATGGCGGTTTGTTTGATCAGAACCTGGCCGGGCCCAGTTTGTGGTTTCTCACAATCAACCCATTCCAGAACCTCTGGCCCGCCAAATTTTTTGATGATAATCTTTCCTGACATGGGGCCTCCTAAAGTGAAACAGTCAACAATAAGTGGCCCTCTCCTAGCCATTTTCAATGGTCGGGTGAACCAGAGTAAATTGCAAAATTCGTAATTATCCACTACACTTTGCAACCAAGAGGGGCGTTGAGGAGGTTTTGCTTCCCTTTTTAGTCGGTAGGTGGACCCAGCCCTGGTGGGGAACAGGCTGGTAACAAATCGCTTTTGACTAGGGGGGATATTATGTCAAACAAAAATCTTTTCACTTATTTCATTACATTTGGCCTTTTAATTCTGCTCAGCGGGTGTGATGGCACCAGCCAGGAAACGGGGGAAGTGCGAACCTATTACATCGCTGCTGATCCTGTGGTGTGGAATTACGCGCCTGAAGGTATGAACATGATCACCGGCGAAGAGTTTAGCGGAGACGATTTGCTTCGCACCGAACGGGGTGATTATTACATTGGCACTGAATACAAGAAAGCGCTGTACCGGGAATACACCGACGAGACATTCACCGAGCTGAAACCCAGAAACGAAGACTGGGAACATCTTGGTTTTATGGGCCCGCTGATCCGCGCCGAAGTTGGCGATACCATCCGTATCGTCTTCAAGAACAACGTCCATTTCCCAACCTCGATGCACCCGCACGGGGTATTTTATGAAAAAGATTCCGAGGGCGCGCCTTATAACGACGGCACCGGGGACGACCAAAAGGTTGATGATTACGTCCAGCCTGGTGAAACCCATACCTATACCTGGAATGTTCCGGAACGTGCCGGGCCGCCCCCCGGCGGGTTGTCCTCAGCATTCTGGATGTACCATTCCCATTCCGATGAATTCCGGGACGTCAATTCAGGCCTGATCGCGCCAATGATCATCACCGCTCGGGGCATGGCTGGTGCGGACCTGCGCCCGACCGACCTTGACCGTGAATTTGTCATTGCTTTCATGTCGACCGAAGAGGCCGCAAGCTGGTACATTGAGGAAAACGTCGCCACTTATATGGGCAAGCCGGAGGACATCACATATCGGCGGGGTCAGTTTCTCGGACGGATTGTGGTTACTCCTGAGGGTGGTTCGCTGGTAAACCACGATGCCATGAACGGATTTATTTATGGCAACATGCCAATGCCGCAAATGAAGGTGGGCGAGCGGGTCCGCTGGTACATTATGGCCGGGACAAATTTTGAGCTCCACGCCCCTCACTGGCACGGCAATGTTTTGACCGCAGGCTCAATGCGCTTGGATGTTATGGAACTGGTGACGATGGGGATGCAGGTCGCCGACATGGTGCCCGATGAT
>JAZFRG010000261.1:0-2193 GCA_036445535.1 Sphingomonadales bacterium | reverse complement strand
ATTTATAACCTTGCCGGCAAAAAGGTCTGGGTTGCCGGCCACCGTGGCATGGTCGGTGCGGCGCTGGTTCGGCGCCTTGAAAGTGAAAACTGTGAAATTCTGACCGCTGGCCGGGAAGAAATGGATCTCTCGCGCCAAACAGAGGTTGAGGACTGGCTCGCTTCAAATAAACCCGACGCCGTCTTTATTGCCGCCGCAAAGGTCGGGGGAATTATGGCCAACGACAATTATCCTGCGGATTTTCTTTATCAAAACCTGATGATTGAAGCCAACGTCATTCACGCGTCTTTTCGGGCCGGGGTTAAGAAGCTGATGTTCCTTGGGTCGTCGTGCATTTATCCCAAAGAAGCGCCCCAGCCGATCCCGGAAGAAGCCCTGCTGACCGGCCCGCTGGAGCCAACCAACGAATGGTACGCGATTGCCAAGATTGCTGGCATCAAACTATGCCAGGCTTACCGCAAACAGCACAGGGCGGATTTTATTTCCGCCATGCCCACCAATCTGTACGGCCCCGGCGACAACTATGATCTTGAGAGTAGCCACGTCATCCCGGCCCTGATCCGGAAAGCCCAAGAAGCGAAAATCTCAGGCGCAAAAGAAATGGTCATCTGGGGCAGCGGCAAACCTTTGCGTGAGTTTATGCACGTCGACGACCTTGCCGAGGCGCTTGTGTTCCTGATGCAGCGCTATTCTGATGCCGGGCACATCAACGTCGGCAGCGGCGAGGAGGTGAGTATCGGGGAATTGGCGGAACTTGTGACCAAGGCGGTTGGGTTTGAGGGAGACCTTGTCTTTGATGCCTCAAAGCCCGATGGCACCCCTCGGAAATTGATGGACTCTTCCCGCCTACTTGCGATGGGCTGGAAACCCGGGAACAACTTGAAGGACGGCCTGGCCCAGGCCTTTGAGGCCTTCCTTGAAAGTTTGAAGATAAAGTGAGACTTAAAAGGCAAAAAACTACTATATCCTCTCTACTTGGAAAGTCTTTCATTGTGGTATTGGGGAAAGTTTTCAACGCACTTTTAACGGTTGTGGGGAGTGCTTTTCTAGCACGTCTTCTTTCTCCAGGTGACCTAACAGGCTTTACAATTACTTTCAGCCTTGTAAGTTTACTGGCGGTCGTGGCCCAGGGGGGTCTTAATCAATCAATTATCCGTTTTGTTGGTGAAGCATTAGCAGAGGGGGACCGGTCCCTTGCCCGAGCCACAGTCTTAGCTACCCTAAAGGCCTGTCTTGTAGGAAGTGTATTAATCAGCATCCTTTTGTATTTTTTCTACCAAATTCCCGCAGTTAATATTTTCTTTCAAAACCGAAACGTAATTGCTTTAGGGGCAGCGGTTTACCTTTGGATCATTTTCTTAACCCTCCACCGGATCGTTACAGAAATTTTAAGAAGTTATAACGATATTTCTGGTTCCGTTTTCTTTAGCGGACTTGGTCAGTTCGGTGGAGTTTTATCCGGGGTCATTTTTATTTTTGTGGTCATATTAGTATTTTTATTAGATTATCAAATTAATGTTGGACAAATAGTCATGATTCTTGCTTCCAGTTCTGCCCTGGTAGCTTTATTGGGATTTTTGGCGGCACGGCGCTTCTTCCCGGAAATATCTCAACCCGCCCGGCCCAGGTACAAGAAGATATTTTGGACAAGCCTTCCTTTGTTGGGTACAAATATTTTGTTTGGTCTGGAAGCCCAAATAGGAATTTGGCTGGCGGCAATATACTTAGCCCCCAGTGAAGCTGCCCTTTTTATTACGGCCAGCCGGGTAATGCTTTTGATTAGTTTTTCAATACTTGTGATAAATGCCGTAACCCCACCACTAATTGTTTCGCTAAACGCGAAAAAGAAGTTGAAAGAATTGGAAAAGAACTTACGGGCTTTTACAACTTTATTTTTTCTTGGAACCCTCATCATGACTGCGTTGCTACTTTTCTTTGCCGAGCACGTTATGGGTTTATTGTTTGGCCCCTTTTATAGTTCCGCGGCAAATTTAATGAGAATCCTTGTTTTTGGTGCCTTCATTAATGTAATGGTTGGGTCCTGTGGACTTGTCCTCATGCTGACAGGACAAGAGAAAAAAATGCTTAGAATTTCATTGTTCGCCCTATTACTTAAATTGGTTTTTGTTTCGAACTGATAATATAGGTGAGCGGTGCTTCTCAAATAGATCTGCTGCTCCCACTCTAACCGAT
>JAZFRG010000260.1:0-3508 GCA_036445535.1 Sphingomonadales bacterium | reverse complement strand
GAAGTTTTTCTGAAACATAGGCAGCATAATTCATCAGCTCAAGACTGCCGTCCCGGGCCGGGTTTTTGGCAACCACTATGAAGCTTTCACCGCGCGGCTGGTCTAAATTATTAAATCGGGTTACATCGCTTCTTAACGGGCCCGCACAGGCACCCAGAAGAAATACCAGAATGATCAGGCTTATAAAATTAATACGTTTCATGTCTCTCTCCAGCCCGGATGAGACAGTGTAAGCATTTTCAGCTTAACAGGCAATGAACGGGTTTTAAGACGCGGTAAGTCCAATTATTTTTTTAATGTCCCGTAGAATTGGTTCGGCAATGGCGCTGGCCTTTTCGGCACCATCGGCAAGAATGTCATCGACAAAGCCGGGGTCGTTTGAAAGCCGCGCCATCTCAAGGGTGACCGGGGACAGCTTTTCGACCGCCAACTCAATCAACGCCTTTTTAAATTCGGCAAATCCCTGGCCTTCGAACTCGGTGCAAATGTCTTTTCTTGGGCGCTCAGCCAATGCCCCAAAAATGGTAACCAGGTTCAAGGCTTCAGGGCGGTCCTTAAGACCCTCCAAATTTCCCGGAAGCGGCTCAGCATCGGTTCGGGCTTTCCTGATTTTTGTCGCGATCGTATCGGCATCGTCGGTCAGATTAATCCGCGAAAGTTCGGAAGGGTCGGACTTGCTCATTTTCGCAGAGCCGTCCCGAAGCGACATAATTCTGGCGCCTTCATCCAAAATTACCGGGTCAACCACCGGGAAAAATTCGACCCCGAAATCGCTGTTAAATTTTTGCGCGATATCGCGGGTCAGCTCAAGATGCTGTTTCTGGTCCTGGCCCACCGGCACCTTCGAGGCCTTATACAAAAGAATATCGGCGGCCATCAGGTTGGGGTAAACGTAAAGCCCAACGCTGGCGCGCTCTTTATGTTTGCCGGCCTTATCCTTGAACTGGGTCATCCGGTTGAGCCAGCCCATTCTGGCCACACAATTGAAAATCCATGCCAGCTCGGCATGGCCCGGCACCGCGCTTTGATTAAACAGGATAGAGGTTTTGGGATTAACCCCGGAGGCTATAAAGGCGGCGGCCGCCTCGCGGGTTTTGGCTCGAAGCGTGGCAGGATCCTGAAAAACTGTAATCGCGTGCAAATCAACCACGCAATAAATGCAATTATAATCTGCTTGCAGCTTTACCCAGTTTTTAAGCGCCCCCAGATAATTTCCAAGGTGCATATTGCCGGTCGGTTGGGCCCCTGAAAATACCAGGTCCCGATCTGCTGAAAACGTATTTTGTGCGCCACTCATACCCCGATACCCCTAGGTCATGTCCCCCCACAAGCGCAAGGGCTTTTTAATGCCGGTTTGGGCCGCGCATATGCAAAAGCTCGCGCGCCTCTGCCAGGGTTGCCGCCCCGCTTAATTTGGCGGCGGTGCCGTAAACCAAAAGGCCGGCTACAACCAGCACCAAAAGGGCAGCCAGCCCCTCAAAAAATTCCGCGTTGAAAAACCCTGACAACAACGTTGCCAGGCCGAAAAGAACCACCCCCATCAATGTGGCTGAAAACACCATGCGGCCTATTTTTTTCTTCAACCTTTTATCAACTTCAAAATGTTCCCGTTTTTTCAGGAAGTAATATAAAAGTCCGACATTAACCCACGATGCAATGGCGGTCGCTAAGGCCAAGCCAACGTGCTGCAAAAATTGCATCAGGATAAGGTTAAGAATTAAATTCACAAGAAGACTTACACTGCCAATGATAACCGGGGTTTTGGTGTCCTTTCTGGAAAAATAGGCGGGTGCCAGAACCTTAACCAACACATAGGCCGGAAGGCCGGTGACATAGGCGATCAACGCTGTAGAGGTGGCAAGCGTATCAAGCGCATCAAAGGCCCCGCGCTGGAATAACACCGTAATCAGCTCATTTGGAATAACCATCAGCGCCACTGCTGCCGGGATGGTCAGCAAAAGCGCCGCCTCCATGGCCCGGTTTTGATCATAGATTGCGCGCTTTTGTTTTCCTGCCTCTAACGACCGACTAAGCGTTGGCAACAAGACGGTGCCAACCGCCACGCCGATAACCCCGATCGGTAACTGGTTCAACCGGTCTGCATAATAAAGAAACGACAGCGACCCTTGAGGCAAGAAGGAACTTAAAACAATATCGATTACAAGGTTGATCTGCATCACCCCGGCACCGAGCGCTATCGGCAGCATAACCTTGCCAAGCTCTTTAACCCTGGGGGTTATTTTTGGCATCAAAAGCCTTGGGCTGAACCCGGCTTTACTGAGGCCTCTGACCATCCAGATTAATTGAACAACCCCGGCGATGGTTACCGCTCGGGACAAGGCCGCCCCGGTCTGGAAGGTATCGGCATTGAAAAAACTCAATGAGGCCAAAAGCGTTAAATTCATTAAAATGGGCGCTGCTGCGCCCGCGGCAAATCGGCCGAGGCCATTAAGAACACCCCCCAAAAGAGCAACGATTGAGATCAGCATCAAATAGGGAAAGGTCATTCTGGAGTAATCGATGGCTAGTTGAAATTTTACCGGGTCCTCCTCGAAGCCCGGGGCCAGCAGGTACATAAACCAGGGCATGGCAATGAGCATAAAGACAGTGAAAACCAAAAGCACCGCGATCAGGACGGCCAGCGAATCTTCGGCAAAACGCTCAGCGGCTTTTCGCTTTTCCACTGATTTTCCGTTGCCCAAAAGGCCACAAAAAATCGGCACAAAGGCCGCCGAAAAAGCCCCTTCAGCAAACAGGCGGCGGAAAAAATTGGGCAGCTTGAAAGCAACGAAGAAAACATCGGAGACCAACCCCGCACCCAGGAATTTGGCAATAAAAACGTCGCGCACAAACCCCAGAACACGGCTGATCAGGGTCAGGCCGCTAAAGGTCGATATTGAGCGCAACAGAGACAAAATTTTTCCTAATCCTTTTTGGGTTCAATCACGGCCAATAAATCAGCGGTAATGGCATCCAGCTTATTTTGATTCGTAATTTTGCCGCCCGCCAGGGTGTGGAGATAAAAAACATCCACCGCCCGGGCGCCGTAAGTGGCAACATGCGCACTGAAAATGGCACAACCATGGCCGTTCAAGACCTTGGTCAGATCATAAAGCAATCCTATTCGGTCAAGAGTTGAGACCTCAATAACGGTATATTCTGCACTAAGATCATTGTTGCACCGGATTCTGGGGGTTACCGGGAAATAGTCTCTTTTGTCACCAAGCAGGCTCTTTTTTTGCGGGGCCTTAAAGTCCGGCAGGCCACCGTCCGCGACCCTTTTTAATTCACGGGTCAAACTTTTCCGGCGCTCCCCGGACGAATAAGGATCACCTGGCGGGGTGTCGACAATAAAACTGTTCAGTTCCCGGCCATCGGTCAGGGTAAAGCTTCGGGCATCTATAATGCTATTTTTCTGAGACGCCATAACCCCCGCCTAATTTGAATTTAGTTCCGTTCTGCCGTTGTCCGCTTCACTTATCCGGGCCTTGTATTACTCGTGCTTGGT
>JAZFRG010000259.1:0-5754 GCA_036445535.1 Sphingomonadales bacterium | reverse complement strand
GCCCCGATGTAGAATTTCATTCTGCCTTGGGTCAAATTATTGAAAATAATTTGTTCATGATTTACGAAAACAGTAACGGAGAAGAGGGGATTGGCAAGGCCACATTGGTTTGTGATGAACCTTCTGCTTTTAATCTAAATTTTGATGATATCCCGCGAACAAATTTGGATAACATAAGATCGGGACAAATTCGTTTCATTCGAAGTGGCACTGAGTTGGCGGAAAAACTGGAAAGTGGTGAGCGTATTGTTAGTCTTGCGGCCAGTTTAATTTGCACTGAGGGTTCCTCAATTTTTTAAAATCTTTATTTTTTACTAAGATGATTTGAAAATTGCTTTAGTAGTCTTTTCGGTCTAAATAGACCTCCACGCACCCGTAGCTCAGCTGGATAGAGCGCTGCCCTCCGAAGGCAGAGGCCAGAGGTTCGAATCCTCTCGGGTGCGCCAACTTTTTCTGCTATCCTTCCCCTATGACCAAAAAAGGCATTCTTGGCGTTATTTTATCCGGCGGGGGGTCGGCGCGGATGGGGCGCGACAAGGCGCTTGTGGAGTTGAACGGTAAACCCTTGATCAACCACGTATATGAGCGTTTTGCCCCGCAGGTGGATAAGGTCATCATCAGTGGGCCGGAGGGTTATGGTCTGGGTGTTGAAAATCTTGCTGATTTTTGTGGCCCCTACAAAGGGCCGATTGCCGGGCTTTATGCGGTGGCCACTTGCGCCAAGGATGATTTTCCCGAAATGAAAACAATGGTCACTGTGCCGGTCGATGCCCCGTTTTTACCCGAAGACCTGGTAGAGAAACTTTTGAAAACAACCCCCTCGGTGGCCGGAACTAAAGGCCAAATGCACCCAACCTTTGCCAATTGGGGGTTAGGCATTGAGAAAACCATTGAGGCTTTTATGGATACGACCAAAAAAGGTTCGCTTCACGGTTTGGCACGCTTTGCCGGGGCAAAAACGGTACAATTTGATGAGGAGGGGGGATTTTTAAATATAAATACCTTGGGAGATTTA
This sequence comes from Sphingomonadales bacterium, assembly GCA_036445535.1. Lineage (GTDB taxonomy): Bacteria > Pseudomonadota > Alphaproteobacteria > Sphingomonadales > SMXR01 > SMXR01. Next base: position 4,739 of record JAZFRG010000259.1, on the reverse strand, counting down.
AACCGGGCAAAAGTAAATCCAAGTATTTGAACAGTCATTAACCCGATTTTAAAAGGTTATTGTAAGAATGTGTCGGCTAATATACACTTAAACTTAAGCGTGCTTTTTGGGGCCAAAATTGAAAAAAATTCTAGTAGCAGATGATGAGGAACCCGTCCGCGGTTTGTTGAAGATGATTCTTCAACTGGAAGGGTATTACGTAAGGACCGCCGCTGACGGCGAAGAAGTCCTTCGCATGTGCCGCTTTGAAGATTTTGACTTACTCATTACCGACATCATGATGCCTAAAAAAGAGGGTGTTGAAACCATAATGGAATTAAAAAACATCAACCCGGGAATTTCCATCATAGCGATTTCGGGCGGTGGCAAGCTTGATGGCATGGATGTACTCCGCGCGGCGGAAATGGTTGGTGCCGAGCATACCCTGTCCAAGCCCTTTGAACCTCGCGATCTGGTTAAAGCGGTTGAGCACTGTCTTAGTTAGGGAAAAACCTAATCGTCTGCCTTTAATTTTCTTTTCAGAAAACTATCCGTTACCGCCCAAGCGGCGGCGGCGCCTTCAGAGTCATAGGTTTTGCCAGCATTAAAAAGCGGCTGGGCAAAGGCATGGTGGGCCTGGGGATAGATAAAAAGCGCGCCGTTTTTTCCCGCTCCATCCATCAGCTTTGAATAGAGCGCCCCTTGATCAGCGGCAGGGCCATCCAACGATCCCAGAACAATAAGAACATCTGCATTAAGTCCCTCAATATCCTCCGGTACCGCAGGTGTAAACCCGTACCAAATAACAACACCATCCACTTCAGTATCAGAAAGGGCTGCCCGATACGCATATTCGGTCCCCAGACTAAATCCAAACGTAGCAATTTTTCTGCCCTCGGCCTTTAAAGCATCAAGGCCGGCTTTGACTTTTTCGGCAACCTTCACAGGGTCGGTCTTTTGCATCAACGCAAAAGCGTCCTTATGGGTGGCAGCACTAGCGCCGTTATAAAAATCGATGGCCAAAACCCGGTAGCCTTGATTGGCCAAACGATCCAGTGTTTCTTTATAAAAAGGGCTTACGCCAAACCAATCGTGGACCAACAAAACCCCAGCCGTGGCATCTGTGGGGCCCGCGATTAACCCTTGAAAAATTTCCCCGCTTTCGGTCTCTAAGGTTATTTCCTCGGACGGCAGCGCGGCTGCCTCAAGGGAAAATAAAAACCAGATCAAAAAAAGAAACGGGCCAAGACAGCCCAGCGCAAGAAGTGGGGCTCTTAAAAAAGATAACCTATTCACTTTATTTCCCCTGTCGTGGTTTTGAATTTTTTTTCAAAACACAGCAAAAAGGCAAAAAAGGGAAATAACAAATAAGTGAGAATTTAGGACCGGCCGGATAAATCCACGCCAGCCCTAAATTTTATAATTCTATTTTTTAAACTTAATGAACGGAAAAATCATCGGTGTTTTAGCCTTATAATCAGCATATTTCTTGCCGTAGTAGGCCAAAAGATCTTTTTCCTCATAAGAAATGGCAATGAATATATAAACCGTCCAAACCCCGGCAAGGAAAATATGCCCCTGGCTCATCACCGGCGCACACCAGAATGCCAAAAGCCACCCCAGGTATAAGGGATGCCTGACCACCTTATACAAAAGTGGGGTTACGAATTTATAGGGTTTCATATCCTTGCCGCGAAGAAAATTGATCGCCTGGGTTAAACCAAAAAGCTCAAAATGGTCGATCAAAAGCGTTGAAACCAGAATTAAAAGCCAACCCAAAGCAAAACCCGCCCACATAATCATCTCACCCACACCACCGGTAAGGTTCCAAATTTCCCCGGTCAACGGCCGCCATTGCCAATACAGCAGGATTAAAAGAACGTTGGTAAAAAGGATGTAAGTTGAGCGTTCCAGCTTTTGTGGAACAATCTGGGTTAATTTCTTTTTAAAACCAGGACGGGCCATAACAGTATGCTGGAGTGAAAAAACTGCCAACAGCAAAAAGTTGATTAAAAACCCTTCCAAGGCCAATCCGGCCATTGGGCCGCCAACATCAACCGTTTTAATGGCAAATGGCAGCGAAATATAATCCCCAACCATTGTCAGGTTTCCGACAAAAATTGCTAGGTATAAAAAGACCAGGAAAAAAACCACATAGTTAATTACCCCGTATAAGAATCCGATAAAGCGTCCCATAATCCCCCCCGAGATGTTGTAATTAGATGTAAAAAAATTTGTTTCAGTAAATCTGTACAACCCGTGTTATTAACTTTAGATTACCACAGGTGGGCTTAGCAAGCCAAACCAAAGATTTTACGAAACCTTGAAAACGAGGAAAACGCTTCATGTCGGTTGGGAATAAAAAACCTTCCAATTTTGAGGAGGTGGTTACTGAAATGACCTCCCACCAAAATTCCTTTGGGGAAATCCCCTGCATTTCCATTGAGGATGCAGAGAAAGTATTGAAACATTTTCTGGGGTTGGTTTTTCCCCATTATTTACCCAATTGCGACAGCGGCGAAAAGGCCATCAAAAAACAATTGACGGTTTTTTCCAACGACCTAGAAAGAATTCTGGAGGGGTTAACCGGATGGAAAGAAAAAACCATCAAGGAAAAAGTATTTGAACTTTTGACTGACCTACCTGGAATTTCTAGGAAAATTGCCCGCGATGCCGAGGCGCTGTTTAATAGCGATCCGGCTTCTCAATCCCTGGATGAAGTTATTTTATCCTATCCTGGTTGTTACGCGGTTTCCGCTTACCGGTTTGCCCACTACCTTTTGAAAATGGAAATTCCACTTTTGCCCAGATTAATCGGCGAATATGCCCACCGGGTGACGGGCATTGATATTCACCCCGGGGCGACCATCGGACACTCGCTTTATATTGATCATGGAACCGGGGTGGTCATTGGCGAAACTGCCATTATTGGCAACAATGTTCAGATTTACCACAGCGTTACGCTGGGGGCGCTCAAAGTTGAAAAATCAGAGAGATCCAAAAAACGCCATCCCACGGTTGAAGATAATGTTATTATTTATTCCGGGGCGACAATCCTGGGCGGGAAAACCGTTATAGGCCACGATTCGGTTATTGGCGGTAATGTCTGGATTACCGGAAGCATTTTGCCCCATTCAAGGGTGATGTATAAATCCAGCGATGAAGCCGAAAGCGGGCTGAACTTTACAATTTAGAATTTTTCTCGAAAAGGAAAGTATCATGAAAGCGAACACTATTCTGGAGACCATTGGCAACACGCCGCATATCCGCATGAACCGTCTTTTCGGCAAGGGTCATGAAGTCTGGATCAAGCAGGAACGCGCCAATCCTGCCAACAGTATTAAAGATAGAATCGCCCTGTCGATGATCGAGGATGCCGAAAAATCTGGCGCGCTGAAACCCGGTGGAACGATTATTGAACCAACCTCAGGCAATACTGGCATTGGCCTGGCTATGGTGGCCGCTGTTAAGGGCTACCGGCTTATTCTGGTTATGCCTGAATCGATGTCGATTGAACGCCGCCGCCTGATGTTGGCTTACGGCGCAACTTTTTCCCTGACGCCTAAGGAAAAAGGTATGCCCGGCGCCATCGCCCGGGCGGAAGAGCTGATGGATTTAACCCCGGGTGCCTGGATGCCTTCGCAGTTTGACAACCCGTCGAACATTAAAGTTCACGAGGAAACCACCGCCCAGGAAATCCTCCACGATTTCCCGGATGGTCTTGATTATTTGATCACCGGGGTTGGCACTGGTGGCCACATTACCGGGTGCGCCAGGATTTTGAAAAAAGTGTGGCCTGATCTGAAAGTTTTTGCAGTTGAGCCTACCCTCTCCCCGGTTATTTCTGGCGGCAAACCGGGCCCGCATCCGATTCAGGGTATTGGCGCCGGGTTCATCCCGGACAATCTGGATACCGAGATCATTGATGGGGTGATTACCGTTGAGCCGCGGGACGCCTTGGAAATGGCGCGCCGTTCGGCCAAAGAAGAAGGGGTTCTGATTGGCATTTCTTCAGGGGCATGTCTCGCCGCCATTGCCAATAAAATGCCCGAAATGGACAAGGGCAGCAGGATTCTTGGCTTTAATTATGATAGCGGTGAGCGTTATCTATCAATCCCGGGTTTCCTGCCCGAATAAAATCTTCACGCTTTTTTTGGCGGCGGTTGGCGGGGCCAGGCGCGGATGATAGCATTGGCCAGGGTCGCCAGGGGAATTGCAAAAAATACCCCCCAGAACCCCCATAGCCCTCCGAAAACTAAAATGGCCAGGATGATCGCATTGGGGTGAAGTTTGACAACTTCCGAAAACAACCAGGGCACCAGGACGTTGCCATCAAGGGCCTGCAATCCTAAATAAACACCGACCGCCAGGTAAAAATTGCCTGTTAAACCCCATTCGACAAAGGCAACCACGGCGACTGGAAGGGTTACCAACGCCGCGCCAATATAGGGGATGATCACCGAAATTCCGGTGATAAAAGCCAGGAAAGCGGCATAAGGCAACCCGATCAATGCGAAAAGTCCCCAAGCGGAAAACCCTACGATAATAATTTCGATGACTTTGCCTCTGGCATAGTCAGCGGTTTTGGCAATCACTTCATTCCAAACCTGATCCGCTAACGGGCGGTCATCGGGTAAGAAACCGCAAAGCCAGGCAATAATATTTTTTTTGTCCTTCAGGAAAAAGAAAACCATCACCGGCACCAAAATGGCATAAACTATAAAGGCGATTAGACCAGCCAGATTGCTGACCGAAAATTG
>JAZFRG010000258.1:0-3687 GCA_036445535.1 Sphingomonadales bacterium | reverse complement strand
TGGTAGGCCTCGATCATCTCCAGGCCCTTATTCATCAAAGTGGCACTATCCACCGAAATTTTTGCACCCATATCCCAGTTGGGATGGGCCACCGCCTGGGCCGGCGTAATGTCGGCCATTTCTTCGCGGCTTCTGGTTCTAAACGGGCCGCCCGATGCGGTTAAAATAATGCGGCGGATGCTTTTGGTGCGATCAAATTCAAAGACCTGGAAAATGGCATTGTGCTCACTGTCGACTGGCAATAGCGTGGCCCCTGATTTCTTAACCTCATCCATGACAAATTCCCCGCCACAAACTAGAACTTCTTTGTTGGCAAGGGCGACAATAGCACCGCGTCTAATCGCTTCCAGCGTTGGCCGCAGGCCAGCCGCGCCAACAATTCCGCCCATAACCCAACTGGCCGGAGCCTGGGCGGCCTCAATAATGACATTGCGCCCCCCCGAGACTTGAATATTGGTCCCCTTCAATCCCTCCCGAAGACGGGGCAAATAGGTTTCGACGCCAATCACAGCGATTTCCGGTTTGAAATCAAGGGCTTGCTCTATCAAAAGTTCAACGTTTTGGTAAGCAGTCAGGGCAACCACATGAAAAGCCCCGCGATCCCGGCCAATGAGATCAAGTGTATTAACTCCGACCGAGCCGGTTGATCCTAAAATGGTGACTGATTTTTGTGCCATTATTTAATTCTTTAAATTCCCAAGTTTCTAAGCCATTAGCCAAAGGGCCAAGGCAACCACCGGCGCGGCAAACATTAGGGCATCCATCCTGTCCAAAACACCCCCATGTCCCGGAATCAGGTTGCCTGAGTCCTTGGTCTTGAACTTTCTTTTAATAAAACTTTCTACTAAGTCGCCGATTTGTGCCCAAATTGACAGCAAACTTGCTAAAAATGCAAGGATTAAGGGGTCTCCCAATCCAAAAAAATAGGCGGCTATTGCCCCGGCCCCAGCACCAAAAACAACCCCACCAGCAAAACCAGCCCAGGTTTTATTTGGGCTGATTCTGGGAGCAAATCTTGGCCCCCCAATAATTTTTCCAAAAGCAAAAGCACCAGTATCACAGGCCCAAACCACCGCCAGAAGCCAAAATACCCAATAAGGCGTGCCGTCAAGCATTTGTATGACACCCAAAGAAAAGATTGGGATGCAAATATAGGCGATGCCGCCCCCCGCCCACTTCATTTGGGTTTTATTTAATATGACCCCGATTTCAAAAACTACGAAACCGACAACGCCAGCCATAAAAGCCCCATGGACCAACGCCAAGGCATCATTTGTCGTCAACAACCAAAAGATCGTGGCAAATACCCCGGCGGTGAAAATTCCCCGGCTTTTTTTTGGAAGGTGGGTCAGACACTCATATTCGTGGCCCAACAGCAACGCCACAATGACAAGGAAACCTTTAAAGATATAACCCCCGGCGTAAATGAAATAGAGGGCCAATGGGACCAAAACCAAGGCTGTGATCACCCTGGTAATCAGTTCGTGCTTTTTAAAAGCCGCTTCAAGTTTCCCCGCCCACCTCATTATATTTTATTATTGCCTCGCCCCGTATCGCCGTTCCCGGCGTTGAAATTCATCGATGGCGGCTTCCAGCGAATCAGCATTAAAGTCAGGCCAATAGGCATCCATAAATACCAGCTCGGCATAAGCGGATTGCCAAAGCAAAAAATTGCTCAGCCGTTTTTCCCCACCGGTCCGGATTACCATATCTGGGTCCGGGCCTTCGCAGGTCTCAAGTGCAAATGCCAAATCCTGTTCCGTCAACGTCTCGGGATCAAGTTGACCATCCTGGATCCTCCGGCCAAGTTTTTTAAACGCCCCCAAAATTTCACCGTGACTGCCATAATTAATGGCCAAAGTAAGTAAGAGTTTGGTGTTGTCCTTGGTCGCGATCTCAGCTTTTTCCAAAAGGTTTTTGATGTCCGCCGGCAAATTGTCGCGCCGCCCAATAAAACGCAGCCTGACCTGGCTTTCGGCCATACGCTTTAATTCCGACCCGACATAAAGCCGAAGCAACCCCATGAGGCTTTCAACTTCATCCTTGGGCCGTTTCCAGTTTTCCGAAGAAAAGGCATAAAGGGTTAAATATTCAATGCCCGCATCAAGCGCAGCTTCAACGCAGCGGCGCGCCGCCTCGATTCCTTTTTTGTGGCCAGCCAGGCGCGAGACATTATGCTCGAGGGCCCAGCGGCGGTTACCGTCCATAATGATGGCGATATGGCGTGGCAGGCGGTTTTCCTGATTTTTTTCCAGGGGCTGTGACATGAGAAGGGTCCTTAAAAGGTTGAGATCAGACCTGGATAATTTCCTCTTCTTTTGTGGCTAGAATATGATCCACCTCCGAAACGTATTTATCGGTAAGCTTTTGGACTTCATCACCAAATTGATGATGTTCGTCTTCACTTAAATCCCCGTCTTTTTCTAATTTCTTCAAATGATCCATGCCGTGGTGGCGCACATTTCGGATCGCAACCCGGGCCTGCTCGGCATATTTTCCAGCAACTTTTTGAAGTTCAATCCGGCGTTCTTCGTTCAGTTCGGGGATCGGAAGTCTTATCAACTGGCCATCAATCATTGGATTAAGACCAAGTTCCGCAACCCGGATTGCCTTTTCCACAGCAGTAACATTATTGGTATCCCAAACCTGAACGGTTAACAGTCTGGGCTCGGGGACGGAAATCGAGGCGACCTGGTTCAAGGGCATGTTTGCGCCATAAACCTCAACAGTAATTGGATCCAGCATGGCGGTGGAGGCACGGCCCGTTCTAAGGCCGGCAAACTCATGCCTGAGCGCTTCTAATGCACCTTTCATGCGGCGTTCAATATCCCCCATGTCAACTTCAACTTTGGTCATGGTTAATCTCCTATAATTGTATGTTTGCCCTTGCCTTCCAGCGCATTCTGGAACGCTCCTTTTTTGTGGATAGAAAAAACCACGATCGGGATTTTATTTTCCCGACATAAAGTTATGGCCGAGGCATCCATAACTTTCAAGTCCTGGGATAAAACATCCATATATTTCAAGGATTTGTAAAATTCGGCCTTGGGATTCTTTTTTGGGTCCGCTGAATAAACGCCATCCACCTGGGTGCCTTTTAAAAGAACATCACAGGACATCTCTGCAGCGCGAAGCGCGGCTGCCGTATCGGTGGTAAAAAACGGGTTTCCGGTGCCCGCCGCAAAAATAACTGTGCGGCCCTTAGCCATATGGCGCATGGCACGCCGCCTGATATAGGGTTCGCAAACACTGTCCATTGGAATCGCTGACTGGACCCGGGTTTCCACCTTTTGTTGCTCTAAGGCATTTTGAATACCAAGCGCATTCATAACCGTGGCCAGCATGCCCATGTAATCGGCCGAGGCGCGGTCCAGCCCTTCAGCGGCTGCCGAAAGACCGCGAAAAATATTTCCTCCGCCAACAACAAGACAAATCTCGTAGCCTAGATCAGCAACGGTTTTAATTTCCTTAGCAATGGCGGTGACGGTTTCCGGGTCAATGCCGTAGGATCCTTTTCCCATCAGCGCTTCGCCGGATAATTTTAGAAGAACGCGTTTGAATTTTTTGGTCTCAGCCATTTATTTCCCCTGGTGCAAAATTACCTTGGTGGTCATAGCGTGTTAGGTGCCACTTTAGCAAGGTACCCTAGCAAGAAAAAGGACCGCCAGGATGATCTCCCGCGGCCCT
>JAZFRG010000257.1:0-7480 GCA_036445535.1 Sphingomonadales bacterium | reverse complement strand
TGTGTTGGAACTGAAAAGCCAGTAAAACAGGAGAAAAACACAGGCGATACGGCATATCGACGCGTATTTTCAACGTATTTTACTGGCTTTTCAGACCAACCCCTAAAGGGCCACGCCCAAATCGGCCAGACCTTTGTCAAAAGTAATTCAAATAGATTGCTATTCTTCATCCCTTTCTCCTTGTTCTGACCAATTTTGGCTGGGGCACAGCCCTCATCGGAAATTGAGTTCAGACCCTAGTTATTCCGAAAAGGTGAGAAAGGCTAAAGGGAACATCCCCTGGCCGTTTATTTCTTTGAGGTTTTGGACTTGGAGGCGGTTTTCTTTTTTGCCGCTATTTTCTTTTCTTCCTCTTTGCCCTCTTCAACGCCCGCCTTAAAGCTGGAGGTACCTTTGCCCAATTCTTTTAGGAAACCGGAAATTTTTCCGCGCCCGAAAAAAACCAGGATAAGGACGATGACAAGTACAATTTGCCAGATGCTAGGGGTCATGAAAAAAACTCCAGTTTTGTTGTCTCAATAAGCCCCTATAGCACGGGGTTGGAAAATTTAAAATCCTTCTAAGGGTTTACTCTTCCTCGTCCTCAGGTTCAGTTTCCTCCAGGGCCAGTTCGGCCTCGGCCTCCTCGGCGGCCTTGGCCGCTGCAGCCTCCTGTTCTTCGCGCAGCTGTTTTTCCATCCGCGTCAGCGCTTTGTCAACGCTATCCAAAAGACCGGCGGCTTTCAGCTCATCAAAGCCGGGCAGATCTTTCAGGCTCTCGAGCCCGAAATGAACCAGGAAATCTTCCGAGGTGCCATAGGTGGTTGGCTTGCCCGGGGTTTGACGGCGCCCCTTGGGTCGTGCCCAACCGGCTTCCATCAAAACATCAAGGGTGCCTTTTGAAACCGCAACACCCCTGATTTCCTCAATCTCGGCGCGGGTTACCGGCTGGTGGTAGGCAATGATCGCCAACGTCTCAACGGCAGCGCGCGACAGCTTCCTTTGCTTTTCGACTTCTTTTCGGAGCAGGAACGACAGGTCTGGCGCGGTCCTGAAATACCAGCGCCCATTAGCTTGCACCAGATTGACCCCGCGGTCTTTATAATCGCGCTCAAGCTCATCCAAAAAACCCTCGACATCGGTATCCTTTGGAAAGCGCTCGGCAATTTCGCTCAACGGCAAGGGCACCTCAGAGGCAAACAGAAGCGCTTCCACCATTCTTAAATATTCTTTTTTCTTATCCATTATTCTTCTTCATCTTCAATTTCAATTTCGACTTCTCGGGCGCGGCCTTTTACATACATCGGGCCAAAGGGTTTGACTTGTTTAATTTCGGCTTTGCCCGAGCGCGCCAATTCCAGCGTCGCGGCAAAGGTACTGGCGATGGCTGATTTATGATGTTCAGCATCCAGCAAGCCTTCGGGCAAAAACTCTTTCAGTTCGGTCCAGGTCAGGGTTTGGCCAACCAGAACGACGAGGCGGTTCAGGGCCTCTTCCATGGAAAACACGTTGCGTTTTTTAATAGTTAGGTGGGTCTCCCTGGCGCGCACCTGAATGTCCGAGTAGGCACGAAGCAGTTCGTAATAACTGGTGGCGTCATAAAGCGGGATGGTTAAAAGCTCAATTCCCTCAGGGTTGCCGCGCATGAAAACATCCCGCCCCAGCCGGTTCCGGGACATCAGCTGGGCCCCGGCTTCGCGCATCGCTTCCAACCTTTGCAAACGCAGTTGTAGCCGCGCCGCCATCTCCAGGGCTGAGGGTTCATCATCGTCACCCTCATCGGGCAACAACAGCCGGGATTTCAGGTAGGCCAACCACGCCGCCATCACCAGGTAATCGGCGGCGACCTCTAATTTTAGCTCATTCGCCTCGGCAATAAAGGAAAGGTACTGTTCAACCAGATCAAGAATGGATAATTGGGTAATATCTACCTTTTGGGCTCGGGCCAGGACCAAAAGGACATGGAGCGGGCCCTCAAAGCCCTCTAAATTCAGGATCAGCGCTTCACCAGGGGCATCGTAAGCCGCCAGGTCAAATTCTGCGCCGCCCTTATTTATGTCCGTTGTCGTCATCCCCCAAAAATTCCAGCAATAAATTCAGCTAAGGCAAGGGCGGGATCAAAAATCAAAACCCGCGCCAACGAGAAATTGATCCCCGCCCCTTCCAATAACATTGGTAAAAGAAAAATGAACCCAATGACAATAAATAATCCAAAGCGATCCAGTTGGCCAAACTTGTAGGCCAGCGGGGCCGGCAAAAACCCCGCCAATACCCGGCTGCCATCTAAAGGCGGAATAGGCAGCATATTAAAAATTGCAATCAGGCAATTAAAGAAAATCATAAATCCAATCATCCCCGAGAACCAATCGATCATCGCGTCAGGAATAATGCCCAGGGTTAAAATCAAAAATCCACCCACCAGGGCTAGAAAAATATTTGCCGCCGGGCCTGCCAGGGCGACCCAGACCATATCAATTCTGGGGTTTCTCAAATTGCCGGCATTGACTGGAACCGGCTTGGCATAGCCAAAAATAAATCCCCCAAGCATGAAAAGGACCAGCGGCAAAAGAATAGTCCCAAAGGGGTCAATGTGTTTGATCGGGTTCAGGCTAAGACGGCCCTGGTTTTTAGCCGTGGGATCACCAAAATGGTTGGCAACATAGCCGTGGGCGGCTTCGTGCAGCGTAACCGCCAGCAAAATCGGTATCGCAATCATGCTCAATCCTGCAATATCTATATCCATAAAACGCTCAAAGACTTTTCAGTTTTTGCTCCAATTCCTCATATTCCATGAGGCCCTCTTGATATTCCAGACCGGGTAAAGGTTGGCAATGTTCCAACAACTCCATAAGCCCGGTTTTCTTGTCCTCTGGCATGCTGGGAGCGCCTTTTAAAACCGCTTCCATTTCATTCATATTTGCGCTGCAATGAAGCACCAGATCAATCCCCGCCGCAAGGCATTTTTCAGTCAGGGTGGTCATATCCCCCTTAAGTGCCTTCATGGTTAAATCGTCGCTGATCAGCAAACCCTCAAAGCCTATTTTCCCGCGGATCACGCTTTGGATAACGGTTTTGGAAAGGGTCGCCGGGTGCTCCGGGTCCACGGCCGCATAAATGACGTGTGCAGTCATCGCAAACGGGCACGCCTTTAAGGCTTCAAAGGGTAAGAAATCGGTCGCCTCAAGTTCGCTCAGCGGGGTATCAACAATGGGCAGGGCTTTATGGCTGTCAACGTTTGCGCGGCCATGGCCGGGAATGTGCTTCATCACCCCCAGAACCCCTGCCGACCGGATCCCGTTTGCCGCAATTGCCCCGAGGTGGCCAATAATCCCAGGATCGTTTGAAAGCGCCCGGTCGCCGATTACCTCATCCGCATCCGTTACTGGAACATCCAAAACCGGCAGGCAATCGACATTGATGCCAAGGACTGCCAACTCGAGCCCTATAAGCTGGCAATTTAAATAAAGCGCCCGCTCTACCACCTCCGGATTTTTTTCAAAAACCTTGCCAAAAAAAGCCATCGCGGGAGCTTGTCGCCAATGGGGTGGGTTGAGCCGCTGGACCCGGCCGCCTTCCTGGTCAATCAAAACCAGGAGATCGCGCCCAAGGGCATCCCGAACGCTATCGGTCAGGCCCTGAACCTGATCAGGATTATCAACATTTCTGGTAAAAAGGATTATGCCGGCAGGGTCAGCCTCTTTTAGAAAGCTGCGTTCATTCTTGCTTAATTTAAAACTATCCAGGCCAAAGATAAGCGGGGTCATAGGAGCCTACCGCTTAATTGCCAGGCAGTCCTGCCCTAGCTCTTTAAGGCGATTACAAGCCCTCTCGGCTTGTTCCTTATCGGCAAAAAATCCGGCCCGAAGGCGGTATAAAACCCGCCCCTCTGATAAGGTCGCCCTTTGAATATCGGGGGTCAGGCTGCCAATTACAGTTTTGTAACGGTCCTGAAGAATTTCCCAGGCGCGGTCAGCGGCGGCCTCTTCGCCAAAAGCTCCAAGCTGGATAATGTAAAGCGCCTCTATTGCAGCAGCGGGCTCTGTGGCTGGGGAAGCGGCTGCCACCACCGTCCCTTCGGGTTCGGTTTCCCTAATCAGGTCCTCGATCGATTTCCCGTCCAAATCACCCAGCGGCTGTTCCGGTCCAGGCTGGATCTGATCAGGAAGCTCCGTTTCCTGTCCCGAAACTTTGTCAAAAATTAATTTGTCCTGGTCAGGCACTACCATGCCCCCAGGCTCGGCTGGCTTGGTTTTTACCGGGCCCCTATCTGCAGCCACAAAGGGGATCTCCTCAGGGCCGGCAATGTTTTTCTGGTAATATAGAAACCACAAAATTCCGGCGAAAAGGAAAACCGCAAAAATACTGCCAATCACCAGGAAGGTCCGGCGGTTGTCATCATAAAATTGAAAATTGGGCATTTTTTCTTCTTCCTGGGTTTTACTATTTTTTCCAGAAAACCAGATGCTATCAAAATCATCAGTTTTTTTACTGGTCTTTTTTTTGCCTTTAGCCATTAGTGCATTTCCTCCAGGGGCTCGACGCCCAAAAGCTCCAACCCCTCGGCAATAATTAAGGAGCAGGCCTTGACCAAAGTTAATCGTGCCAAAGTTAAACTCCCATTCCCTTCTATCACAAAACGAAAGTCAGGGTCATCATTTCCTTTATTCCAGAGACTGTGAAACTCACCTGCAAGCTCCTGTAAATAATAAGCAATTCTGTGGGGCTCATGAGCTTCACTGGCTGTAAAAACAATTCTCGGCCAATCTAATAATTTTTTGATTAAATTAATTTCTCCTTGGTCCGACAAAAGTGTCAAATCTGCCCACAAAAGTTTTCTAAGGCCAGTTTTCAATTCTGGAAAAATTTCTTTTGCTTTTCTAAAGGCCGAATGAGTTCTCGCATGAGCATACTGGACATAAAACACCGGGTTGTCCCGGGACTGCTCGGTAACCTTGTCAAAATCAAAATCCAGCTGGGCATCGTTTTTCCGGGTCAGCATGATAAAGCGCACAACGCCGGGGCCAACCTCATCGACTAATTCACGAAGCGTGACAAAAGTCCCGGCGCGTTTGGACATCTTAAAGGGCGCGCCGCCCTTATAGAGTTTGACCATCTGACAAAGACGGACATCGAGATATCCCTCCCCGCCCGACATGGCAGAAAGGGCCGCTTTCAGGCGTTTTACATAACCCACATGATCGGCGCCAACGACGACAATCAGGTTCTTAAAACCGCGCTTGAATTTATCAAATTGATAAGCAATGTCAGAGGCAAAATAGGTGTGCGAACCATCGGATTTGACCAGCGGCCGATCGACATCATCGCCAAAATCGGTGGACCGGAAAAGGGTTTGTTCACGGGGTTCCCAGCCCTCAGGCTTTTTGCCTTTGGGGGGTTCAAGGACGCCCTCGTAGATGACATTTTTTTTGCGCAAAAACTCAATCGCTTCGGGCACCAGCCCCGAGGTATGCAGCGAAGATTCGGAAAAGAAAACTTCTTGCTCAATGCCCAAAACCTCAAGGTCGGCGCGGATCAAATCCATCATCGCCGCGGTGCCTTTTTCCCTGAAGATGTCTAACCAGTTGGCCTCCTCCTGGTTTTTGAATTTATCGCCAAATTCTTTTGCAAAAGCCTGTCCGACCGGGACCAGATAATCCCCCGGGTACAGGCCTTCGGGAATATCCCCAATGTCCTCGCCCAGGGCCTCGAGGTATCTGAGATAAACCGAGCGCGCCAGGGTATCCATCTGCGCCCCGGCATCATTGATGTAGTATTCACGAGTTACTTCATATCCGGTTTTTTCAAGAAGATTTGCCAGCGCATCACCAAAAACAGCACCCCGAACATGGCCGACGTGCAAGGGGCCGGTTGGATTGGCCGAAACATATTCCAAATTCACTTTGCGTTGTTCTGGGCTTACCTTTTTGCCAAAGCGGCCCGTAGGAATATCCCAATCTCCATAATGTCCCGCTTTAGCCAAAATTTGTTTAATGCAATCCTGGACAAACTCCTTCCTTAAAAATACATTTATAAAACCTGGCCCGGCTATTTCAACGCGATCAACCATTTCAATTTTTTTTAAACGGTCACCAATAATGCTTGCAAGTTCCCTAGGGGGTTTACCAACCTTTTTGCTTAAGATAAGGGCAACATTTGTTGTTAAATCTCCATGGGCGCTGTCTTTGGTGGGGGAAACTGGTTCCAACTCTGAAGGAATAAAATATTCAAAGGGCCCTATAGACCAATCCATAGGGAAAATTTCGGCAGACAAAAGCCCTTCTTTCCTTAGGTCTCCCAAGGTTTTATTAATATTCCATGCAAGAGTATTGGTAAGGCTCATATTTCTAACGCTGTAATATCAAATAATTTGTTATGTTCACGAAGCGCAAAACGATCCGTCATTCCGGCGATATAATCGGCCACCGCCCGGGCGGTTATTTTGGCCCCCGGCCCCCTGGTCAAGGCGGCCCATTCCTGGGGCAGTAAATCCGGGTCCTCAATAAAGAGGTTAAACAAATCTGTCACCACCCTTTTGCCTTTAGCCGACATTCGGTTAACCTTGGAATGACGATACATGTGCTCAAGCAAAAAATCTTTAAGGGTTTTTAAATCCTCATCCACTTGACTGGAAAAAGCAATCACGGCGTGGTCTGCGGCCCTGATATCATCGGGGTGTTTGGGATCCAGTTTCTCCAGCCGCCCTGCACTTTCTTCCAGGACATCGGTTACCAAAATATTGATCAAACGGCGGACCATTTCGTGAACCCGGACGGCCTCGGTTATTTCGCCTGAACACTTCTCGACCTCTTTTAAAACTTTCCCGACCATCGGCACCCTGGCCAAGTCATCAAAGCCAAACAACCCTGCCCTTAGGCCATCATCGATATCGTGGTTGTTATAGGCAATATCGTCTGAAAGAGCCGCCACCTGTGCCTCAGCCCCAGGCCAGGTGTGAACCTCAAGATCATGGCCTTTTAAGTATTCACGCAGGGCATAGGGCAAATCCCTGGGCGGGTTAGCAACATCAATGGCCGCCTCGGTTAAAGGGCCGTTGTGCTTAGCCAGCCCCTCCAGGGTATCCCAGGTTAAATTCAGGCCAGGAAAGGCGGCGTAACGGTGCTCAAGCTTGGTGACAAGGCGCAGGCTTTGGGCATTATGATCAAACCCCCCAAATGGTTTCATCGCGGCATCCAACGCCTCTTCCCCGGCATGGCCAAAGGCGGTATGGCCAAAGTCATGCGCCAGAGCCAGCGCCTCGCCCAGATCTTCATTGAGGCCGAGCGAGCGGCAAATGCTGCGGGCGATCTGGGCCACTTCGATGGAGTGGGTCAGGCGGGTCCGGTAATAATCCCCTTCATGGAAAACAAACACCTGGGTCTTATGTTTTAATCTTCGAAACGTTGAGGAATGAATAATCCTGTCGCGATCCCTTTGGAACGGGGTTCTGGTCGGGCTCTCTTCTTCATCATAAAGCCGTCCCCGGCAGTTTTTTTCGCTGCAG
>JAZFRG010000256.1:0-2132 GCA_036445535.1 Sphingomonadales bacterium | reverse complement strand
GGTTTTTATCACAATAAATTGAAAGGGGCCTAAACGGATCAGGCTTCTTTTATTTGCAAGTTTCAGGAACCGGGTGCCCAAAACTTTTTATCAATGATTGGGCCCTGATTCGATTAGATCTGAGCTGGTAAACCAATTTTGGTTTTCTTTTTCGTTTCCTTGGTTAATTTGTTTTCTACTTTGCCTTTGATGGGCAATATCTAAATTAAAATGCAGGATTTCTGAACTTGGCTTCATCCTCAAAGCTTTCTCATAAAACCGAATGGCATTTTCATAATCACCCATTATTAAATAAACGGTTCCTAAATTGTTTATGGTTTCCCATTTATTGGATTGAATATCCAGGGAAGCCTCGCATTGCTCAATTGCCTCGGTAAATCGTTTCAGGCTCATGTAGGTCACGCAAAGACCATTATGAACGTCTCTTGTTTCATTTATTGACAGGTTTCTGCTTGCCAAGGCTTTCTCAAAATAAAACTTTGCGCGGTCATAATTTCCCGACTGCAACGCGTGGTTCCCTCCTTTTAAAAGCTGGTTATTATCAAACAGAAGCTCAACCCTTTGGGCATTCGCTGATGATAGAATTGCAAAGACTCCAAAAATCCCTAGAAAAAAACCTATAAGTTTGAATTTCATAAGATTTTCCTTTCATTCTTTAACTAGGTCATCATACCATGAAATGGGTTGTCTCGGTTAGGGCATTGAAATCAAAGGAAAATTCACCTTGGCGGTCTGAAGCCCTTTGATTTTGGGTGTTTGCAGGGAAATCTGGCTTTTAGTCACAAAAAATTGAAACGTATGTGAGGGGTAAAAATGGAGCGAATTGGGGAATATCTTGTATTTGGCGGTGAAAACCGACTCACCCTGATATTGGCCCACGGGGCCGGGGCACCCATGGGTTCCCCCTTTATGGGCTTTATGGCCAAAACTATTTCTGAGGCCGGGTTTCGGGTCGTACTTTTCAATTTTGACTATATGAAAAGAGCAGTGGCTGAAAAGCGCCGGTTGCCTCCAGACCGTCCAGAAAAATTATTGGCAAAATGGCAGCAGGTTATTGGTGAATTCCAGGACGTTCCGCTGGTTCTGGGCGGGAAATCCATGGGCGGCCGGATGGCCAGCATGCTGCTTTCTGAAAGCCCTGATCTGGCTAAGGGTTTGGTCTGTTTGGGGTATCCCTTTCATCCCCCGGGTCGGCCCGAAGTTTTAAGGGTTGCCCATTTGGAACAGGTTTCTTGCCCGGCCCTGATTTGTCAGGGCGAGCGTGATGCTCTCGGGAATAAAGCAGAGATTGAAAAAATGTCTTTTCCGGCGAATTTTGAATTCTTTTGGCTGCCCGATGGTGACCACAGTTTAAAACCGCGCGTTAAAAGCGGATTTACAGAGGTTGAAAACCTAACCAAAGCGGCAAGTAAAATAACGGAATTTCTTGAAAACCTTATTTAGCTTATAAGGCCCTGGTGCGGGCTACAATTGCTGCTTCAATGGCGGCTGCTTGAAGCCGGTTAACCCCAAGATAGGTTCTAATTACCTTTAAAACCTGCAATTCCTCTTGTTCAAGGCGGCCATCAGCAACAGCAATATCACAGGCTACAGCGTAGGCGGTATCAAGGTGGGTTTCAGGAATAGCTTCCTTGACCAGACCAAGGATGGCTTCCAGACCTTCGTCTTCACTAAGAATGGCTGCACAATTTTTGGCATCCCGGATCAGGTTTTCTTCATTATATTTTTCGAAGGCCGGCAGGGTTCTGGCGGTCTCGCCAATTTTACTCAATTCGCTGTCGGTCATATCCCGGTCTGAGGCCGAAACAATCACCATCAAATAAACCATGGCGGTCTCTGGGGAAATGGTGGTGGTCGTCATAATAAATTGCCTCTTTGTTAAATTCCCCCCGTACATAGGAGAAGGGGAGGTCGTTTTCCAGAGAAAATGTAAACAATCGGAATTTAAGAAGAAAAGCAAATTGACCAAAACCCGTTCTGCCCCTAGTACTCACCCTTAAATTATGCTGAAAGTCTATCAATGACAAACCAAAACCCATTGGCCCGTGACGCCAAAGCCTGGCCTTTCCGGGAAGCCATGAAGCTGGCCAAAAGGTTAGAGAAAAATCCTCCTGAAAAAGGCTATGCTCTGT
>JAZFRG010000255.1:0-2496 GCA_036445535.1 Sphingomonadales bacterium | reverse complement strand
CTGCAATCTTCACCCGGCGCGCATTCTTCGGTCGTGATTATGGGCACAAAGCGTGGAATATCATTGTTAATGACAATTTCCTGCAATAGCCCAAGAGCTTGCGGGGGCAACCCTCTAAGGGTATTGGTTCTTCCTGGGTCATAGCGGAAAAGACTGTCGTCAATAAGCGTACTGGTACTTTTCATTCCGGTATGTAAAACCCCGCCAAGCATATCGGCAATATACCAGTCATAATATTTAGCCTTAACCTCAGTATAGCCAGTGATATCCCCCAAAAAGCCGGGGTCGGCCAATCGGTGGATATGACTTAAAATACTGTAGCCTGTTCCCGGGAAAGCATCTTCAAACCAATCATAAATAAGCGATATTTCCAGGTACTTTTTTTGGGGACGGACGCCGCGGTTGGAATTTACAAATTCGGTACCGCTTTTGGTTAAAACCATCCAAACGGTTTCGCTATCGAAGGCCTGGTTAGAAAGACTGGGGCCACCAATTGCGCCTTGATACAATCCATAAATGACCAAAGGGGTGTCCCAATTTTTAAAAAGGATCCTTTCAATATCCCTAAGCGAAAGCTGGACCCCCGCAACGACGGTTACTTTCTGATCGGCAAAAGCCGGTTTACCCCTTTTCTCCTTTCTAAAAAATTCCAAACGCTGGACCGGATATTCCTCAATAAGTTTATTGATGACAATGACATTGTAAAGGTTAAGCCAAAACGCAAGCTGTTCATCCTTGCTCAGATTTTTAAGCGGAATTCTATTTGAAACATTCTCCAATCCTTTCTGATATCCCTTGAAAAAATCCTTATGGCCGTCATCAAAAGCATGGATAAAAATGCGGTTTCCCTCGGTTCTTGAGCGGGTATTATTTCCATAACGAATTTTTGAACCAACATATTGCTCAACCTTTCCTTTGGAATTATTAAGCGTTTTAGACCGGCCAACCGGCAAAACTACCTGTTGCAAAATATCCGTTAGCGGTTTGTGGTTAAGGTGAATTTCTGATTTTTCGTCAAAATCTGAGAATGTTTCCCAAACCTCCTCGGCATAAATTTCCGAGCCAAAAATTAAAAAAATTAGCAGAACTGGAATTTTCAATTTCTTCATTTTTTCCCTCGTTAGTTTTTTAACTATCACAAAACCTTTTTATAAACTTAAAAGAAAAAGCCGCCCGCGGAGACAGCTTTTCTAAATTCTAATTTGATTAGTGCTAGGCCCCGTCACCAAGATCAATATTTTCAATGGTGCATACGGCTTCAGGTCCGCATTCCTCGATGGTAAAAACCGGAATAGGCAACCGGGTATTATTTCTAATTCCGATGACAAAATCCAGGGAATCAGATGGAACACCATTTATGGTAGCGGTAAAATTGGTGTCCAAAAGGGCAGATGAGGTGCGCGGAATACTTGCCGAGAAGGACCCAGTATTGTTCGTGCTATTTGCTCCCAAAGGAGTCCCTCCCCCGGTTGCCAAAATTCCACCAAACTGACTAATTTGGCCGGAATGGCCAGAACCACCCCGTACATCAGCAATTGACCAGTCGTAGTATTTAAAATTAAGACTTTTTACTTCTGAAACATCACCAATAAATTTTGGGTCAGCATAAATCTTGATAAAATTTAGAACATTCTCTTCTGTAGGCCCAAAAGCCTGCATCGCCCATTCAAAATAAGTGGAAACAATCATCCGGGTTCCGGTTGGAGGTCTTAGCCCCCGGTTGGAATTAACAAATTCCACTGCGTTCTTCTCTAAGGAAGGCCAGACATTTCGGCCGGTATAGGCATAATTCAAAATTCTTGGTCCCCCGATGGAGCCCTGAAAAAGTCCAAAAGCCACGAGGGGGGTTTCAAAATTGTGGAAAAGAATTTCTTCAATATCGGTTAATGATAACCGGACCCCCCAACCGTGGTTATCTTTTCCGTCCAAAAAGAGGGTTTTCCAGGCTTGGATTTGCGCAATTTTTTTAATTTTTGGATCGGGTATTCGTCTACCAGTTTGTTTAAGACAATAACATTATAAAGATTTAACCAGTAGGCTAGTTGTTCGTTCTGGTTAAAATTTTTCAAGGGTCGCCGATTGGACAGCCGCTCCAGCCCCATCTGATATGCCTTAAAAAACTTTTTATGGTCCTCTGAGAAGGCATGGAAAAAAATTCGGCTGCCTTCAAATCTGGAGGCAGAAAGGGATTTCGCGGTTTTTATCCGTGAGGCTTTATAAGTATTTGGTTTTTCGTTTCCCAAAATCCGGTAAGACCTGCCAACCGGAAAAACCGTGGCTTCCAGATAATCCGTTAGGGGCTGGTGGTTAATCCTGATTGTAGAATAGGGGTCGTTTTCAGAAAACTGCTGCCATTTTGGAGTAATATCGACCTTCTCACCTGCAAAAGCCGGGCCGGAAAGAAATAAGAAACCAACTACAATTGCCCAAAAAGCCCTTGAAATAAGCATTTGAAAAATCTCCATTCTTTTCCCTAATTAAGATCCATTTCCATCC
>JAZFRG010000254.1:0-3075 GCA_036445535.1 Sphingomonadales bacterium | reverse complement strand
CTGATTATTAATTTTGATTGTGTTCCTTCTGTTTTATGTACGGTCTCACTTTTTATGGAACACGATTTTCAGGGAAATATAATTCAAGATCTTTCTAATAATGACAATAATTGGAAAATGGTTTCTTTCGGCTCTTTTGTTTCACAGGGTAAGGGGGTTGCTATTTTTATTTGGCAAGAAAGTGATGATGATTTAGGGGAAAAAATTGTCCAAAGTATTAATTCAATTCCAGCGAACTTAGTTACCGATAGATTAATTAATTTTATTTTTGACAAAAGTGAAAATTTCTTCGTAAATCCACAATGGTGGGATTCCCAAAATGAGGGAACCCAGCAAGGTTTAACTTTAAAACAAATGTTGGGTTTGTTTCCACAATCTGAATTGTTTGAAGGCCCTCTTCCTGACCATAATTTTGACAGTTGGTATTTTAGGAAAAGTAAAAGGGTTTTTTAATTTATTAATTTTAACTTTTAAAATTCCCCCAAGTTTCTACTAAACAATTCTTTTTTCAATTTATTTGTGGTCAATTTATCAAATTTTACAGCTAACCCTTTGTTAATTTACGCGCCAAAAAGGACCGGTTTTAGGGGCAACGAATAGTCGCCCCGATTCCACATTTTCCACCCCGTTAAGGCTACGTTCAGGTTATTTCTGCCATTCTACTCTTTATGAAGACAGCCTTGGGCCAACACCCGGCTGGAAACATACCGGGGAATTAAATTGATTAAGAATAGACCTACCGGGGAATTGGTTTCCGAAAAGCTGGACAAGTATGTTCGCCAGATCAATCCGGGGGACTGTCCCTACCTTCCAACCCTAAATGATGACGAGGGGCGCCCGACCGAGTTCGATTCGGATTATTTATCCGGACGACCGCTGGTTTTAATTTTTATTCCGAGCCTTAATGACGAAGCGGTTTTATTAGAACTCGAGGCATTTTTATCGGCTTCAAAAGGCCTGGATGAAGCCCAAGCCCATACGCTTTTGATCACCGCTGAAACCGATTCCCAAAAAAACCATGCGCTGAAACAAAAAATAGGCCTGCCCTGGCCGGTGCTTACCGATCCCGGGGGTGCTACTTTTGCAGCCTATGGCCTGTCCAAGACCAAAAAATGTTTGCGCACAGTGGTGCTGAGCTCGTTCCGGCAAATCCAGGCGGTTCTTGATATGCCCGAGGTCACCAACCACGCCAATAAGGTCTTGAGCGTTGTCCGAAATGGCAAACCTATCCAGAATTCTGCATGGGCACCGCCGCATGCCCCGGTTTTGATTGTTCCAAAGGTCTTGAATAGAAGAGAATGCCGGGATCTTTTGAAGTTATTCAAAACCAGGGGAGAGTTGACGGTAGTCAGCCCCGAAGCCTCCCATCTGCAAACAGACTATAAAATTCCGGTTTATGATTATGACCGCCAGGACCGGGTCGATCACGTGATTATAAACTCCAACGTAAATCATTTTCTGGAAGCCCGGATGCGGGATCGGGTTTACCCGGTTATTAAAAAGGCTTTCTCTTTCCAGGTCACCCAACACGAGCCCTTCCATATCGCCCGCTACACCGGCCCCAGAAAAGGTACCCACGTGGGCCACCGGGATAATACCGCACCCGAGACAAAATACCGGCGGTTCGCCTTATCCTTAAGCCTCAATGACGATTATGAAGCCGGCGAACTTGTCTTTCGCGAATTTACCGACAAAGGATACCGGGGAAATTCAGGCACGGCTTTTGTTTTTTCATCCTCCTTGCTTCATGAAATTTTGGAGACCACCCACGGGATTCGCTATACGCTGATCAGCCATTTTTTTTAAAAAATGATCCCTCCCTTTGTTGACAGATTTGTTTTTCATTTCCGAAGAGAAAACACCAATCCTTTTTTATTGGCAAAGAATGTGCCAAGCTTCGCCGAGATGCGGGCCAAGAAGGACAAATTTTAGGAATTTAGGAAAACCCAGGATTTAAATTATGACTGAAGAGATAAAGGGCACCAAAGCCGAAGAAATAGGAGCCGGGCTTAGGGGGCTTATCAAAAGCATGGTGGCGCTGGCCGCCTCCGACCGCATTATCGATGAACGTGAAGTTTGGGCCATCGGGGCAATTTTCAACGACCTGACGGGCAAGGATCTGAACCTGGACGAAGTCAGGCGTTCCGCTGAGGCGGTCCGGGATGAAAACATTTCGATTGGCGATATGCTGGTCGGCATCGAGAAAAAAATTCATCCCGAGTTTAAAAAAACCATCATAAAAGCCTGCTATCTGGTCAGCATGGCCGATGAAATCCTCGTCCCAATAGAGCTTGAAGATGTCAAAAAAGTTGGCACTTACCTAAAGGTGGATCAGGCAACCGTGGATGAAATCATCATCGAGATGGAAAAAATGATCCAGGCCGAGCAGCCCTATCATTAAGGGGTAAGAGGGTTAGGTTTTAGGGGGCGAAAGATGTCCCCCGTTTTCTGAGGTGCGGGGCGGTTGGGGAAGGTTTAACAAAAACCTTGAAGTAAAGAGCTAAATCCCCATAGGGTGCAACTTATGGAAGAGAAAATAGCAGCACCTATATTTGTTGTGGCCCTTGAGCCAACAACCATCATTTCTCCAAAAGAAGGAGAAAATTTTTCCCTAAAAATAGAAGAAATCCAAATTCAAATATATGACTATTTACAATTTTGTAGGACAACCGGAGTACTTGAAAGAGACATAGGTCATAAATGTAGTTTGATTTGGGGTCATTTTAGTTCCTTTTTCTTTCCCGCTTTTCCTGATGTCGATTCAAATTATGTTAAGAAAGTTTCCAATCAGATTTGTTTTGAATTATTGCTAGGGGGAATTTACTTTAGGGGTGTAGAAAGTCAAAATATTGGTAAGGGAATTTATTATCAGACCGGTTATTTCCAATTGATGACTACCCCTAAGCGGGGACCAGCAACTTTTCTTCGTTCTTGCCAACAGATGGGCGTAAGTTCAGATGACTTAATGGACTTTTACAAAAACCAAAATATCCCTTTCAATAATATCAAGAAAGCTTGGGATAATGGATATCCAATCTCTAAGAAACTGGATGGTGTAAATTCGACTTTGTTAAT
>JAZFRG010000253.1:0-4734 GCA_036445535.1 Sphingomonadales bacterium | reverse complement strand
CGACGTGGGGTTTGGTCCATTTGATTTCTGCAAATGCCGCGCTTTTGTTAGGCACGCTGGTGTTGCTAAATAAAAAAGGTACGCCGCGGCACATTTTAATTGCGAGGATTTACCTGGGGGCAATGGTTTTTACCAACGGCACGTCTTTCGCATTAAACAATTTTGGCGGGTTTTCACCTTTTCATTGGCTAGCTGTCTTTAGCTTGGCTTCGGTGCTTATAGGCTATTCCTTTGTTTTAAGAAAAAAAGGGAACTGGTTACCTCACCATGTTGGGTGGATGAGCGGATCGGTGGTTGGCCTTTACGCTGCTTTGGCGGCTGAAATTAGCGTCCGCTTTTTTGACCCCGAAGCCTTTTGGTGGGTCGTGATACTGGCTTCTTCTTCAGTGATCTTTATCGGAATTTATTTCATTATTCGTTTTCAAGTAAAAACCCTCCCAAGCTATTTTAAAAAATAACCCCAGCCTTGAAGTTTCCTGAATTATCCCGCTTCTAGGCTTTCGCTTGAAATGCTTGGGCCGGTGGGTTACCACCTATTTTTACTGGAGGAGTTTTTATGGCTGACTTTGATTTATTCGTAATTGGTGGTGGCTCCGGCGGCGTCAGGGCCGCCCGCATTGCTGCTGGTTTGGGTGCGAAAGTGGCCATCGCCGAGGAATACCGGCTGGGCGGGACCTGCGTTATCCGGGGCTGCATCCCTAAAAAACTTCTCTATTACGGCAGCCATTTTGCCGAAGAGTTTGAGGAAGCCCGGTCCTATGGCTGGGAAATTAAAGGCGTAAAGTTTAACTGGAAGAAGCTGACAAGAAATGTCAACGCCGAGGTCGATCGTCTCAACAATTTCTATTACGAGCTGCTAGATAATGCCGGCGTTTCCCTTTTTGAAGCCCGGGCTGTTCTGAAGGATAAGCATACGATCGAGGTGGCAGGGAAAACTGTGACGGCGGAAACCATCCTGGTTGCCACCGGCGGCTCGCCCTACATTCCAGATATTCCTGGCGCCCAATTTGCGATTTCTTCTAACGAAGTGTTCCACCTCAAAAAATTGCCCAAACGCCTGATGATCGCCGGGGCCGGTTATATTGCGGTGGAATTTGCTGGAATTTTCAACAGCCTTGGCGTTGATACCACCGTGGTTTACCGAAAAAATAAGGTTTTACGTGGCTTTGCCGATGATTTGCGGACCCGCCTGACCAACGCCATGGAACAGCGCGGCATTCGTTTCCTTTTTGATACCAATCTGGGGAATATTGAAAAAACCCGCAAAGGCCTGAAAATTACTTGTACGAACGGCAGTGTCGGATTTTACGATGAACTTTTGTGCGCGGTGGGCAGGACTCCCAACACCAAAGGCCTAGGTTTAGAGGCGGTTGGGGTCAAACTGGCAGAAAACGGGGCAGTAGCGGTGGATAAATACTCCTGCACCAACGTAAAAAATATTTACGCCGTCGGCGATGTCACCGACCGCATTAACTTAACCCCGGACGCGATTAAGGAAGGGCACGCTTTTGCCCTGACCAAATACGGTAACCAAAAAGTTTCCCCGGAACATGATAATGTCGCCTCGGCTGTCTTTAGCCAGCCACCAATCGGGACGGTTGGGTTGACCGGGGTAGAGTGTCAGGAACAAAATTTGGAGATCGATATTTATACCTCCGAATTTCGCCCTTTGAAGCAAACCCTGACCGGGCGGGTTGAAAAGACCTTCGTTAAAATGATCGTTGATAAGAAAACCGATGTTGTTCTAGGTGCCCATATGATTGGGCCCGATGCAGCAGAAATCATCCAGGGAGTGGCCATTGCCGTCAAGAACAAGCTGACCAAGGCCCAATTTGACCAGACGGTGGCGATCCATCCAACGACGGCGGAAGAATTTGTTCTTTTAAAAAAATAGCGGGCCGGGATTTTCCTGTTTCCTTATAAATATTTTTGCTCTACCATTTGTTTTGTGGGTAATATTACTTTAGAAATAGCGAATAACTCATTGAAAAAATTACTAAAGGGGAGAAAAATGAAACTTCTTACATTGACAGCGATTCTAACCACGACCGCCCTTGTGGGGGCATGTTCTGAGGAGCCAACCACTGAAACCGAAGAGGCTGTGACGGCAGAAGTGGTCGCCGTTGAGGCCATTGATTACGGGGCAATTTTGGGGGCCGATGATCGTTCTGAGCCCGATAAGGAAAGAGATGCCTCAAGAATTCCAGGAGATGTTTTAGCGCTTATTGGCCTTAAAGCCGGTGATGTCGTCATCGATATTGGTGCCGGCAGCGGCTATTATTCTGAAATTTTTGCCCGGACAGTGGGCGAAACCGGCTTTGTCCATGCCGTCAATAATCCCGGAACCCTAGAGCGTTTCCCGCAGATCATTCCTAACCTGGATGGCAGGGTGGAAGCGGTTAAACCAGCAAAAATTCATCCGATGGCCATGGAATTCCAGGATGTTCCCGCCTATAATGCCGATTTGGTCTTTATGGGCATGATGTACCATGAGGTTATTCGCCAAAACATGGATGCTGCAGGCATTAATGCCGCGGCCTTTGCCACCCTGAAACCAGGCGGGCTTTATGTCATTGAAATCCATAATGCCAAGGAAGGCGCGGGGCGTGAGGTTTCGGAGGCTTTTCACCGCTCAGATCCAGCGATTGTCAGGGAAGAGGTGCTGGCAGCCGGGTTTGAATTGGTTGAAGAAAACACGAGCATTTTTGATAACCCGGACGATCCCCTGGATATTCTCGTTTTTGACGAGACAATCCGCGGAAAGACCGATAGAACGTGGTTTGTTTTCAAAAAACCTGAATAGAGACGGCTAATTATTAAATTTAAAGGGCCGTTTTTAGCGGCCCTTTTTTGTAGAAAAAAATTAAGGAAGGGAAAGAATGAACAACTGGGCTCCACATAGCTGGCGTAAAAAGCCCATCCGGCAGGTCCCGACCTATCCGGATGCAGAAACTTTACGGAAAGTCCTGGACCAATTGTCCGGAAGCCCGCCGCTCGTGTTTTTCGGCGAAACCAGGCGCTTGCGGGCGCAACTGGCGGAGGTTTGCGAGGGGCGTTCCTTCCTGCTGCAAGGCGGGGATTGCGCCGAAAGTTTTGCTGAATTTAATGAGGCCAATGTCAAAAATACCTTCCGGGTTCTGTTGCAAATGGCCATCGTTATGACCTATGCCGCGGCTTGCCCAATCGTAAAGGTTGGGCGTTTGGGTGGACAATTCGCCAAACCCAGGTCCTCTGATGTAGAGCGCCAGGGGGATGTTGAACTTCCCAGCTACCGTGGTGATATTATCAATTCTATCAAATTTGATGAAAAATCGCGCATTCCAGACCCAGAGCGGATGTTAAAGGCCTATGCCCAGGCTGCCAATACGGTCAATCTTTTGCGCGGGCTTTCCCACGGCGGCTATGCCAATTTGCAAGAGGTTCACGGCTGGAACCTGGACTATATTTCCAATACCCCTGCCTACCAGCGCTATGAAGAGGTTGCCCGGCTGATCGATGATGCCATCGCCTTTATGAAGGCGTGCGGCATCGACCCCGCTAAAATGGCCGAGATTCAGGGGGTTGATTTTTATACTTCCCACGAGGCCCTTTTGCTTTCCTATGAGGAGGCTTTAACCCGGAAAGACCCGGTCAGTTGCGAATGGTATGATACCTCGGCGCATTTGCTGTGGCTGGGTTATCGGACGCGCCATCTGGATGAAGCACATGTCGAATATTTGCGCGGCATTGAAAACCCGCTTGCCGCCAAGGTTGGGCCTGAAAGCACCTTTGATGAAATTATGGGCCTGGTGCAGACCCTAAACCCGATGAATAAACCGGGGCGTTTAACGCTGGTGTGTCGCTATGGCGCTGACAACATTGGTGAAAAATTGGCGAAACTCATCCGTGATGTAACAGCGGAGGGGGCAAAGGTGGTCTGGTCCTGTGATCCGATGCATGGCAACACCATAAAATCGGCGGGTGGCCTTAAAACCCGGCCCTTTGAAAAAATTTTGTTGGAAGTGCAGCGCTTTTTTGAAATCCACCGCGCTGAAGGCACCCACGCGGGCGGCATTCATCTTGAGCTAACCGGGCAGGATGTCACCGAATGCACGGGGGGTGCCATTGCGGTGACCGATGAAAACCTGAAATCGCGTTACCATACCCATTGCGACCCTAGATTAAATGGCGATCAGGGGCTTGAGCTGGCGTTTCTGATTTCGGAAGCCCTGAGCCGGGAACGGACCGCCAGAAAGGCCGATCTGGAAAAGCTCGCTTAAAGCTTCAAATCCTTATCAAAACCAGCTAAGGGAAGGCATCAAACAAGGATGGTTATGTCACGTTCTTTAAAAATTGCTCTGGCCCAGATCAACACCATCGTTGGGGATTTTTCCGGCAACCGCGAAAAGGTGGTTGAGAACCTTTCCCGGGCAGCCGAGAGGGGCGCTGATCTGGTGGTTTTCCCGGAACTTGTGGTGACCTCGTATCCCCCTGAAGACCTGATGTTGAAACCAGCCTTTCTGGCTGAGGCCTATGAAACGTTGGATCAAATAGCGGCCACCACCAAACCCGGCGGCCCGGCGGCGCTGGTTGGTTGTCCGACAATGGTTGATGATGAGCTTTTTAACGCCCTTTTTCTGATCGGCGATGGAAAGGTTTTACACCGCCAATTAAAAAAACACCTGCCCAATTATGGGGTTTTTGATGAAAAACGTGTGTTTTCAGAAGGCCCGATGCCTGAGCCGGTGGAATTCA
>JAZFRG010000252.1:0-2304 GCA_036445535.1 Sphingomonadales bacterium | reverse complement strand
AGAATTGAAACCGCAGCCGCCGCAACCCAGGCGCGGATTGATAGCGGCGCGCAGACCGGGGTTGGTCTCAACAAATATCTGGACCATGCGAAGGATGATTTTGAAGTCCTTAAGGTCGACAACACTGCAGTTCGCCGCCGTCAGTTAGAAAAATTAGCCAATCTTAAAAGGGACCGCGACGCGCCCAAACTAAAGGCCGCTCTTGAAGCTTTAGGTCGGTCGGCAGCAAGCGGGCAGGGGAATCTACTGGAACTTTGCGTAAACGCAGCCCGGGCACACGCCACCGTTGGCGAGATGAGCGATGCCATGGAAGCCTCCTTTGGGCGCCATTCAGCCCACGCCAATCCGGTCAGCGGGGTTTATAGGGGTCAGCTTGCCGGCAAAGAAGAAAAGCTGGAAGAAATTGCCGGCAAAATAGCAGGGTTTTATGACCGGGTGGGGCGCAAACCCCGCATCTTGATCGCCAAAATTGGCCAGGACGGTCACGACCGGGGCCAAAAAGTGGTAGCATCTGCCTATGCGGATATGGGCTTTGAAGTGGAAATTGGCGACCTGTTCAAGACCCCGGCGGAGGTTGCCAGACACGCCGCCGAGGCAAACGTTCATATTGTTGGGGTTTCCTCGCTGGCGGCCGGTCATTTAACCTTGGTGCCGGAATTAAAAAAGGAATTGAAAAAACTTGGCCTGGAAGAGATGGTTGTGATCGTCGGCGGAGTAATTCCGCCCCAGGACATAAAACCTCTTGAAGAAGCTGGCGCCGAGGCCATTTTTCCACCCGGAACCGTAATTTTTGAAGCTGCGAATATCTTAATGGACTTGCTGGGCTCCCGGCTTGGTCACAATGCAGGTGCGTTGTTTCGTACGAAGTAAAAGGAAATAAAAAGCTGATAAATGAAGTAAAAGTGTTGTTTTTTCAATAATTCGATAGTTTTTTCACTTAATTAGCCAAATATTCACCAAATTTTAAACAATTCAGGTAATATTTATCGCATGATAGTGGTGAAAAACTTAAAAAAGCAATTCGGCCGGGTTGATGCTCTCGTCGACCTCAGCTTTACCGCTGATGATGGCAAGGTTACAGGAATTGTTGGCCACAATGGTGCCGGCAAAACCACCTGCTTTCGTTGCCTTTCCGGTATTTTAAAGCCCGATGAGGGCTCCGCCCTGGTTGATGAATGGGATGTCAGCACCGCCCGGATTGAGGTTCAAAAGCGCATTGGCGTATTGCCCGACACCAAAGGCCTTTACCCGCGCCTAACCGCCCGTGAACACATCCAGTATTTTGGCAGGCTGTATGGTCTTGATGAAGAGGAAGTTGCCGCCCGGGAGGAAATTCTTATTGACAGATTGGGCATGGAAAGTTTTGCAGACCGGCCCTCAAAGGGTTTTTCGCGCGGCCAACGGCTGAAGGTGGCGCTTGCCCAGGCGATCGTCCATAACCCGAAAAATATTATTTTTGATGAACCCACCAATGGCCTCGACTTTGCCTCGGTGAAGGCGGTTCATGAACTTATTCTGGAATTAAAGGATCTTGGTAATTGTGTCGTGATTTCCAGCCACATCATTTCTGAAATTGATAAGCTTTGTGATCATATCGTGATTATGGCGGAAGGGCAGGATATCCTGAGCGGAGCACCCGGTGATCTCAGAGAAGCAGGCGGACACAAGGATCTGGAAAATCTGTTTATCGAGGCCACTGCCACCGGTGGGCGGGGTCTTAAGGTGGTGAAATAAGATGTTTAGGGAAATCAAAATAATATTCAGGAAAGAAACCAAAGACCATTTGCGGGACAGGCGTTCGCTAAGCTTATCCCTGGTTTTCCCGTTATTGGCGCCAATTCTTGTTGGCGTCCTCTTGTATTTCGTCAACCACAACAATATTGGTGGTTCCATGGAATTTACCCTGGATGCGCCAATCGCGGGTCAGGAAAACGCTCCGGGATTAATAGCCTATTTTGAAAGCAAAAATATTACGCCCCGAAGCGCCCCCCAGGTCAGGGAATTTCAGGTTAGTGCAGTGAAGAGTGGCGAACTGTCTTTTATTCTGGTTATTCCGCCTGAGGCAAACGGAAAAAAGATTTTTAGTGTTGAACTTTTGTTAGATAAATCTAGCCCTAAAGGCATGGCCGCTGCGGCCACAATTATCCGTCATTTAACCATTTACAGCCGTTTGCAGGGCAGGGAAATGCTGAAAACCGCTGGCCTCGACCCTGGTTTAGGGACCCCGGTTACCTTGTCAGAATTCAATGTTGGAAAGGAACTTAATACCGCGTTCCTGTTTTATAATATGATCCCATCCTTGTT
>JAZFRG010000251.1:0-3128 GCA_036445535.1 Sphingomonadales bacterium | reverse complement strand
TTCTTTGACCATTTCTAAAAGTTCTCGCAAATGCTTGGCCCCCCGACTGGTCACAGAATCCGGAAATTCGGCGCGATTTTCGCGTTTCAACGTGACGTTTTTCACTTCAACGTAACAAAGGCTTGGTAATTTTGAATTATTGGGGTCTTCCAGCAGCAGGTCTATGCGGCTGTTTTCCTTGCCGTATTTGACCTCGCGGCGACACGCTTTATATCCAGTTAACTCTTTGATTTTATTATCTAAAATTGCTTCTTCCACGATTCGGTTGGGGTGCATGGTGTTGATCCCCACTTTTGCGCCATCAATCTCGATCATCTCCCAGCGCCAGTCCAGTTTTGCCTTGGGGTTTTGGTTAGCCGAAATCCACACGGGTGAGCCCGGTTCCTTGACGTTCATCATCGAGCCCGAGTTGGCACAGTGCGCCGTAACAACGCTGCCATCCGCAAGCTTCACGTCGCCGAAAAAACGTTTATAGCGTTCCACAAAAACGCCGCGGGTGAGGGGGGTGTTCAGCTTCATTTATTATTCCTGATCGTACACCACAAGTTCCAGAATATCGATGAGATCGGTGACACCTTGCTGATAGGCGTCAACCTTGATGCGCTCATCGTTGCCATGGACCCCGGTGTAAAGTTCCTCCTCAAAAATCGTTGGCGTAAATCCAAACGAGGGGATGCCGAGATCGCGGAAAAAATGCGAATCCGTAAAGCCGGTTGAAACCCCGGCGATTATTTTGGCATCCGGATAGCGCTCACCCAAAACGGTTTCCATAGATTGGTATAAAATATCATCGGTCGAGGAGACCGCCGGCGAGAACGCCATGATGACCTCTAATTCAACCCCGGTGGCTTCGATCAGGCTGCGCATATCGGCAATAAACTCTGCCGCCGGGCGGTCGGGCAGCATCCGGCAATCAACCTCGGCCCAGGCCGCGGGCGAAACGACATTAATCTTGTTTGAGGCATCAAACCGGGTAATCGAACAGGTGTCGCGGGTCAGTGCGTGCAGCCACGGGCTTTCCGCCTGCAATTCTGGCAGATAGCCTTCTTTTTTGATGGCCTCTGCCATATCCCGATAATCCACAGCATATTCTTCATCCACTGTTTCGGCCAGGCCTTTGAAAAAATGATCCACCGCCGGGACAATTCTGGGCGGGAACGGGTTTTCCCGGATGGCTTGCAGGGCATCCAGAATTCGGGTCGCGGCACTTGTGGTCCGGGGGGTTGAGCCATGGCCGGGGGTATCCACCGCGCTCAATCGGATCCAGACCGGAACCTTTTGTGTCACTTCGATGTCAAAAACGATGCTGCCATCCTCAGACAAAGTCCCAGAGCCACTTTCGTTCAATAATGTCCCAACGCCTTCAAAAATCTCAGGCATGTTTTCAATCAGCCAGCCGGCACCAAACAAGCCACCGGCTTCCTCATCGGCGGTCGCCACAAACAAAACATCACGGTTCAAGGGGATGCCAGCGCGGTGGAGGGCAATAAAGGCTGCAAACTGGGTCATGCCGCCGCCCTTCATATCAATCGCGCCGCGGCCATAAAGATAACCATCCTTCAGCTCGCCCGAAAGCGGATCAACGGTCCAGTATTCCATATCGGCGGGCACCACATCGGTATGCTGGGTCAGGGCTAAAGCGGGTTTATCCCCACCTTCAAGGCGGGCCCAGATGTTGCCGCGCCCTGGCGCACTCTCTACGGTCTCGTAGGGGATGCCTTCGGCTTCCAAAATGGCCGCAAAAAAGTTTACCGCATTTGTCTCGTTCCCCGGCGGGTTGATGGTATCGACGCGCAAGTACTCTTGCAGCCAACCGGTCGCTTCTTCCTCGATTGTTTCAGCATTTGTAGGCATGGCTGTCAGCCCCAGGGCCAGCGCCCCGGCAACGGCAGTTTTAACGAATTTCATAAATCCTCCTACTGGTTTTCTTCCAAATAAATCTCGGACCCCAGCTCCTTAAACTTTTTGCTCATTTCCGCCATGCCTTCCTTGGCCTCTTTTTCGGCAGCGAAGTCACGGATTTCATGGGATATTTTCATGGAGCAGAATTTTGGCCCGCACATCGAACAAAAATGCGCCACCTTGTGGGCTTCTTTCGGCAGCGTCGCGTCATGGTAGGCACGCGCCGTGTCAGGGTCCAGCGACAGGTTAAACTGGTCCTCCCAGCGGAACTCAAACCGGGCCCGGCTTAGGGCATCATCGTGGTGTTTGGCGGCCGGGTGGCCTTTTGCAAGATCTGCGGCGTGGGCAGCGATTTTATAGGTAATCACGCCCTCTTTTACGTCATCCCGGTTGGGCAGCCCCAGGTGTTCTTTCGGCGTCACGTAGCACAGCATCGCACAACCAAACCAGCCGATCATCGCCGCCCCTATGGCAGAGGTGATATGGTCATACCCAGGGGCGATGTCGGTGGTGAGCGGACCTAAAGTATAGAAAGGCGCTTCGTCGCAGACTTCAAGCTGTTTGGTCATATTGACCCGGATTTTATCCATCGGCACGTGGCCGGGGCCCTCAATCATGGTCTGAACGTTGTGCTTCCAGGCGACTTTGGTCAACTCACCCAGGGTTGCCAGTTCGGCAAACTGGGCCTCGTCATTGGCATCGGCAATCGAGCCCGGGCGAAGACCATCGCCCAGCGAAAAGCTGACGTCGAACCTTTGCATAATCTCGCAAATATCTTCGAAATTCTCATACAGGAAACTCTCCTTGTGATGCGCCAGGCACCACTTGGCCATGATCGAGCCACCGCGGCTGACAATCCCGGTGACCCGTTTGGCGGTCATCGGCACATAAGGAAGCCGCACCCCGGCATGGATGGTAAAATAATCGACGCCCTGTTCGGCCTGCTCAATCAGGGTGTCGCGGAAGACCTCGTAAGTCAGGTCCTCGGCAACGCCATCAACTTTTTCCAGGGCCTGATAAATCGGCACGGTGCCAATGGGAATGGGTGCGTTTCTGATGATCCAGTCGCGGATGTTGTGGATATTCCGCCCGGTTGACGACGCTTTGATTTAGAAATTACTGATTCTACTTAATATCTGGCATCCCTGTGGGGCACGTCCATTTTATGTTTGAAATAGTATTTACTAAATTATGGTGGGCAGTCCTGCCACCAAAGCTCTGTTGCG
>JAZFRG010000250.1:0-2160 GCA_036445535.1 Sphingomonadales bacterium | reverse complement strand
CCATCTCGACTTTTTTTGAGGGCTATGAATGGACCCTGCAAGCCGGTTTGGGAATGGTTTTAGTACTTGGCGGCAATTATTTCATTCTCAAAACCCGGGCCAAAAAAGTCACCAATTAAACCATTTTTTTTACTTTCAATTACTTAAAAATTAACCTTTTGTTAATAAAGGTTAACAAAAACATGGGCAAGAATCCCCAAATGTGTTAACCTTTTCAAGACTTGGGAGCAAAAGAGGTAGAGAAATGCGCGTTTTATTAATTGAAGACGATCCAAACACATCTAAAAGTATTGACCTGATGCTAACCTCCGAGGGCTTTAATGTTTATTGCACCGACATGGGCGAAGAGGGGCTAGATCTAGGCAAACTTTATGATTACGACATCATTCTTTTGGACCTGAATTTGCCTGATATCCATGGCTATGACGTTTTAAGGAAGCTCCGCGATTCCAAGGTCAGAACCCCGGTTTTGGTCCTGACCGGCATGAAAGAGATCACCAATGTCGTCAAGGCGCTGGGGTCGGGGGCGGATGATTATGTTACTAAACCCTTCCATAAGCAGGAGCTGGTGGCCCGCATTCATGCCATTATCAGGCGCTCCCAGGGGCACGCCGAAAGCGTAATTGAAACCGGTCGCTTAACCGTAAACCTGGACAGCAAAACCGTAGAAATAGACGAAAAACCCCTTCACCTGACCGGCAAGGAATATTCGATGCTTGAGCTTTTATCGCTGCGCCAGGGCTCAACCCTCACCAAAGAGGCATTTTTGAACCACCTTTATAATGGCATTGACGAGCCCGAAGCCAAAATAATTGACGTTTTCATTTGTAAAATCCGCAAAAAAATTATGGACGCTACGGCGGGTGAAAACTACATTCATACCGAATGGGGTCGGGGCTATGTTTTAAGGCCGCCGGAGGGGCAAAAGGCTGCACCAGTCGAAAAACCCTCAGCCATGATCGGCTAATTTATTCTGAATTTAGTCAAGATTTGATTGTCCCTGCAAGACCACTCCGTTGGGGGTTTCCACCAGGGTAACAGACATATTTTTTTCTTTTGCAAGCCCAATAATGATAAAAGCAGGAATATTCCTGGTATCCATTTCAGGTTTTTTGGTTCCGTTAAAAATCGCTTTTAGTTCCTCAGGGGCTGTTATTCCCTGGCCAAACGCGGCGATGGAAAAAGTCTCATTTCCACCGGTATTGGTCGAAGACACCTGTAATTGACCCTTTTTCCGGGCCAACTCGGTTAAAAGAAAAATACCGTTCACCAGCATTTTAGCGATACCTTTATTAATCATCGCCTCCTCGGGTTGCCAGGTCATCCTGACCCCCTTGAAATTGGTATAGGTTTCCAGGTGGGTTTGAACCATCCCGGCCTCAACCTCATCGCCGCCGGAACTCAGCGCCCCAAAGCTAACCCGAAACACCTGCAAAAGTGCCGTCAGCTGGTCCGAGCTTGATTGTAAAAGTTCAATAATTTCCTCATTCCCGGCATTCGAGGTTTCCTTCAAAAGCTCAGTGCCATTCATAACGGCACCAATGGGACCCGCCAAATCATGGAGGATTTTAGAACAAACCATTGCTGTGAAATCTTTTTCAGTCATTTTTTCTTTTAATTCCCTTTCTAAAACGCAACGCGTTTACAAAAATAGCCATGCAATTTATAAGCAATCTAATCTTAATACATCAAACTTCCAAATAAAGGATTAAAGCTTGTTTGATAAAAAAAAGTTAAAACCAATTACTGAGGCCCTGCTCCCGGCAATATATCAGGCCGGGGTTGTCATTATGGAGGTTTTTCAGCGCGAAGAAATTGCCGTTAAAACCAAGAAAAACACTTCGCCCGTCACCGAAGCCGATGAAAGGGCGGAAGCAGTAATCCTTGCCGCATTGACAGAAATTGTTCCGGAGATTCCGGTAATTGCAGAAGAAAAAGCCGAGGCAGAGGGCCTTCCGGATGGCAAGTACCAGGAGTTTTTTCTGGTCGATCCCTTGGATGGCACCAAGGAATTTATTAATAAGGCTACCTCTTTTACCGTTAATATTGCGCTTATTCAGAACGGGCAACCGGTTTTCGGGATCGTATATGCGCCGGCTTTGAATGAACTTTTTATCGGTTTGGGGGTCGGCAAGGCCTTTAAAATTAGTGAAAGAGGCG
>JAZFRG010000249.1:0-3457 GCA_036445535.1 Sphingomonadales bacterium | reverse complement strand
GACCAGTAAATATGGTTATCAACCATGGCCGCCAATAGGTTGTTGGCAGCATTAATGGCATGCAGGTCCCCCGTGAAATGCAAATTTATATCTTCCATCGGGACAACCTGGGCCTGGCCGCCACCGGCAGCGCCACCCTTCATGCCAAAACACGGGCCAAGGGATGCCTCGCGGATGCAAATAGCAACACTCTTGCCAATTTTCTGTAAAGCGTCACCCAACCCAACCGATGTGGTGGTTTTGCCTTCCCCGGCAGGGGTTGGGGTTATCGCTGTCACCAGGATGAGCTTGCCGTCGGGGCGCGAGCGCATGGCCTCCTTTTGCTCAAAAGTAACTTTGGCTTTGAAGCGGCCAAAGTGGTGCAAACCGCTCGCAGGGATATCGAGTTTTTCAGCAATCGTGTCGATGCGTTGCATCTTGTTTTTGCGGGCAATTTCAATATCGCTTAAGAAAGATTTTGCCATTGGCTTCCCCTTAAATGTATTCGTCCTGTTGGTTTCCAAAGCGTTTCTTACAGGATGAAGGCGTTAAAGGCCATAGGGGGCCTCAACCTTACCAAAATACCTTACCTTAATTTTCTCAAAAAGTGGTAAACTGGAAGTATGCTTTGATTTCACCTTTTTAGGGGGCTTTCGACCAGTCAAAGTCGCCCTTGAAACGGTCTATTAAAAAATCGCTGAACACCCTAACCTTGGGCGGCACAAACTTTTCATAGGCGTGGACCACAAAGATTGGGCTCGTTGCGGGGCTCAAGGTTTGATTTTCTAAAATCGGAACCAGATTTCCGCTTTTGATATCCGGGCCAGCCAGCCATTCAGGAACCAGGATGATACCAAACCCAAGCCGTGCGGCACGAAGTAGGGCGACGCCGGAATTTGCTCGAAAACGTCCTTCAGCCTTAATGTTGATGGTTTTTTCACCGCGCTTGAATTGCCAAATGTTGCCCCCGGACGATGCGCCAAAGGTCAGGCAGCAAAGGTCCTCCAGGTCTTCAACCCGTTCCGGGGTTCCAAATTTTTTCAGATATATTGGGCTGGCGCAAATAAACCGCCTGGCTTGGCCCATCTTGCGCGCCTTGAGGCTGGAATCCTGTAACCGTCCAATCCTGGCCGCCATATCAAACCCCTCCTTGACCAGATCGACGAGTTGGTCGGTGTACGAGAAAATAAAATCAACTCCCGGCCAACGCGCCATAAAGTCGGCCGCGGCCTCTGTTAGATGCGCCTCTAGACTGGCCGGTACCGTAATCCGGATGGTGCCGGTGGGGTAATCTTGCATTCCAGCAGCAATAACCTGGGCCTCTTCCAGATCAAGAAGGATATGCCTGACCCTCTCATAATAGGAACGTCCGATTTCAGTCAGGGTAATTTTGCGGGTGGTGCGGGTGAAAAGCCGCCCGCCAATCCATTCTTCAAGCTCTTTTATTTGCCGCGAGGCTGAGGCTGGTGAACGCCCGGTGTGGCGCGCGGCCTCAGAGAATGACCCGGTTTCCACAACCTTGGTAAACAGCGATATGGCATCAAGCCGATCCATTTTTCATTTTCCTATTATTGCAAAAACAGCATAAATCATTCTCATATTATATACCTAATCAAAACAATTAATAAAGCTTATCTTTCCTTTAACGCGAAAAGAGACGTTACCAAATTGGAGATGAAAGATGATCGAGCTTTATTTTTGGACCACACCAAACGGCTACAAACCGCTAATTCTTTTGGAAGAATTAGGGCTGGATTACAAAATTAAGCCGATTAACATTAGCCAGGGCGATCAATTTAAAGCCCCGTTTGTGAAAGATTTTCCAAATTCCAAAATTCCTGCCCTCAAAAACATTAATACGGATGAGGAGCAGGTGAGCCTTTTTGAATCGGGCGCTATTTTACTTTATCTAGCTGAAAAGTCCGGCCGGTTTATCCCCAAGGACGAAAAGCGCCGGGCCGAGGTTCTGCAATGGCTGTTTTGGCAAATGGGCGGCCTCGGGCCGATGCTCGGGCAAAAAATGCATTTTTCAAACTACGCCCCGGAAAAAATTAATTATGCCATCAATCGTTTTTCTACCGAAGCCAAACGACTTTATGACGTTCTCAACCAGGCCTTAGCGAACCGCGATTATGTTGCCGGGGATTATTCCATTGCTGACATCGCAATTTATCCCTGGGTTAAGCGCCTGGAGGATGTTTTTCCTGAGCTTCTGGAAGGCAATGACCGGGTCCGCAAATGGCTCAAAGAAATTTCACAAAGGCCCGCTGTCAAGCGCGCCTATGAAATCGGGGGTGAAATCAACACCACACCCACCATCAACAAAGACTCTCGCAAACACCTGATTAAGGCCTAAAGAGCGGGAAATTTCAAAAAGGAGAAAGACCATGATTAAAACTTCAACAAACACTAACGAGCGTGACGCGATCGAAAGAGCCCTCCAGCCTTACCTTGATGGCGCCAAATCCGGCAAAGGCGACGACATGAAGCCCGCTTTCCACAAGGACGCGACGATCTTCGGTTATGCCGGGGACGACCTTTTCGGTGGACCTATTGAAGGCCTTTTTGCTTGGACCGACGAAAACGGCCCAGCAACCGGTCTCAAGGCACGGATCGCCAGCATCGACCTAATTGAAACGGTCGCCACCGTGCGCCTCGAACTCGACAACTGGAACGGCACCCGGTTTACGGACCTGTTTACGCTCTTAAAAGTAGATGGCGAGTGGAAGATTATGAACAAAGTTTTCCATGCCCATTCCTAAAAATTACACACCCAAAATAAGGAAATCGATCATGCCGACACTTTTTGACCCCATCACGCTTGGCGAATATGAGCTGAAGAACCGAATTTTCATGGCCCCTTTGACCCGCGGCCGCACCGGCAGCGAAGGCGTACCGACCCGGATGGTTGCTGAATATTATGCCGAACGTGCCGAAGCCGGACTTCTGATTACCGAGGCCACCGCCATTAATGCCAATGGCCGCGGTTGGCGCAACGCACCTGGTATTTATAGCCAAGAGCAAATTGCTGGATGGCGCGACGTTGCCGATGCTGTTCACGCCCGGGACGGGCGCATTTTTATGCAGATCTGGCATATGGGCCGCACGGTCCTGCCCGGATATGCAAATGGCGAGCGCCCGATCGCCCCCTCAGAGGTCAAGGCCGAAGGTGGAATGCTGGAACAAGACGGGACCCGGGGTTCTTTTGTCACGCCCCGCGCCTTAACCATCCCGGAAATTAAAAGCACCGTAAGCGAATTCGCTTTAGCCGCAAAACGCGCTGTTGAAGCGGGCTTTGATGGTGTCGAGTTACATGCGGCGAACAACTTTCTGGTCGACTCGTTTCTGCGCGATGGGACCAATCGGCGCAAGGATGAATATGGCGGCCCGATCGAAAACCGCGCCAGGTTTCTGATCGAAGTCCTGGAGGCAGTCACCGGGGCAATCGGCGCCGGCAAGGTTGGGGTGCGCCTGTCGC
>JAZFRG010000248.1:0-6987 GCA_036445535.1 Sphingomonadales bacterium | reverse complement strand
ATGGGGGTTCTTTTTGTTTTTCAAAGCTTTTTTTCCGAGCCTCCAGAAGAGACTTTGCCCGGAGAAGAAACCCTGCAGGCTGCTGATGATTTAACGCTCGGAAATGATTCTTTATCCCCTGGCGACGAGCTGGCTGATCTTGGTAGCGGTTCTGGAACTTCAAATCTTTCAGATCCAAACACTGTTGCCCAGATTGTATCAACACCGGATCCGGTTATCATTGAGGCCAACCGCCTAAGAGGAAGTATTTCCCCGATTGGCGTCAGGCTGGATAATTTAATCCTCAAGGATTACTACAACGAAGTTGGGGAAAAAGCCGGCAATGTTATTCTTTTCCGGCCTGAAGGCGAGGTAAATGCCTACTTTGCTGATTTTAACTGGCGGGCAAATTCGGAAGTGGAGCTGCCCACAAAAGACACCGTTTGGCAGACCAGCGGAAGTAAACTCACCTTTGAAACGCCTGTTGAATTTTCCTGGGAAAACAGCCAGGGCATCAAGTTCAAGCAAATTATTTCCATCGATGAAAATTATCTTTTCACGGTCCGCCAAATTGTTACCAACAATTCAGGGGCCCGCATTCAGGTTGCCCCGATCGGCCAGATTACCAGGGTTGATACCCCCGATACCCTGGGCTTTTTTATTATGCACGAAGGCCCAATTGGTTTTTTAGGCGGCGATTTGTATGACCGCAGCGATGATTTTACCTACGACGATTTGAAAGAGCTTTATGAGGACGAACCAAACCCCATAAACAAAAGGGTTGAAATTGGTGGCGTTGATGGCTGGCTGGGTTTTGCTGACAAGTATTGGGTTTCGGCCATTGTCCCGGATCAGTCCAAATCTTTCAAAGCCCGTTTTGCCTATTCCCAAAATCTGGGGCGGGATCAGTACGTTTCTTCGTACCTGGCGGAACAGGGAGCCGTGGTTGACGTCAACCAGACCTTTGAAAGTCTGACCTACCTTTTTGCGGGGGCCAAGGAAGTCGCCCTCGTAGATGCTTACGAAAAAGATTACAATATTCCGAAATTTGATCTCGTTGTTGATTGGGGCTGGTTTTATTTTCTGACCAAACCAATTTTTTACGGCCTTGAATTTATCGGGGGATACGTTGGCAATGTTGGAGTTTCTATTTTGATCCTGACGGTTTTCATTAAACTACTTTTGTTCCCCTTGGCAAACAAATCTTACCGCTCCATGAGCCGGATGAAAAAGCTGCAACCAAAAATCAAGCAAATTCGGGAGCGCTACGGCGATGATAAACTTAAGGTTCAGCAAGAAACCATGGCGCTTTATAAAAAAGAGAAAGCAAATCCGGCCGCTGGCTGTTTGCCAATTTTCATTCAAATTCCGGTTTTCTTTGCGCTTTACAAGGTTTTATTTGTCACCCTTGAGATGCGCCATCAGCCCTTCTTTGGCTGGGTGCAGGACTTGTCTGCGCCGGACGGGTTGACCTTTATCACCGGGTTTGGGTTGTTCCCTTGGGACGCGCCAGGCTTTTTACTGATCGGCGTCTGGCCAATTTTAATGGGACTCACGATGTGGCTTCAAATGAAGCTGAACCCGCAATCACCGGACCCGATTCAGGCCAAGATTTTCACCTTCATGCCGATCGTTTTTACATTTATCCTGGCCCCGTTCCCGGCCGGTCTGGTTATTTACTGGACCTGGAACAATATCCTGTCGATTACCCAACAATGGGTCATTATGCGCAAAGAAGGCATAACGATAGCCGATGTCAAATGACCCCAAAGCCGAACCCGGGGAAACCCCGTGGGCTGGCGAGAGCGTTTTTATTACCAGTGCGGTCAGCACCTCTGGCCTGCCCGATGGTGACAAGGTAGAAATTGCTTTTGCCGGGCGCTCTAACGTTGGCAAATCAACGCTCTTAAACACGCTTGTTGGTCGGAAAGGTCTGGCCAAGGCCTCAAACACACCGGGCCGCACCCGGATGCTTAATTATTTTCACCTCACCGGCAACAAGGGCGCGTTGGATTGTTATCTGGTAGATATGCCGGGCTTTGGCTATGCCCGCGCTTCTAAATCTGAGATTAAAAGCTGGACCGGTTTGGTAAAGGCATATTTAAGAGGGCGGGTAACCCTAAGGCGGGTTTTCTTCTTAATTGATACCCGGCGCGGCGTAATGCCGGGCGACAAGGAAATCCTCGAGCTTTTGCAAGAGGCCGCGGTATCAACCCAGGTGATTATGACCAAAGCCGATAAATTAAAAATTTCTGACCGGCAAAAGGCTTATGAGGCGGTAAAAAAAGACTTAAAACCTTTTGTTATTGTCCACCCTGATATTCTTTTAACCAGTTCCTTGAAAAAGCTTGGTATTGATGAGCTAAGGGCCGCCGTTCTTGATCTTTGCCAAAACATTTAAGGATCTTCATGACCAAGGTTATTCAAAATTCACCGGAAACCACCTGGATTTTTGATCTGGATAACACCCTGTATCCTGAAAAATGTAATTTGTTTTCGTTGATTGATCTTAAAATGGCAGAGTACTTATCGAACCTCCTTCAAGTCGACCGAATTGAGGCGCGACGCGTCCAAAAAGATTATTTTGTCAGGTATGGCACCACCCTTCAGGGCCTGATTAAGGTGCATAATGTTGACCCTGAAGATTTTTTGAATTTTGTCCATGACATTGATTTATCCCCGCTCGAGGAAAATAAGGAACTTTCAGCAACCCTTGGATCCCTGCAGGGCCGGAAATTTGTTTTTACCAACGGGGATGTGCCCTACGCAACCCGGGTTTTGGAGCGCCTCGGGATTTACCATCAAATGGATGGCATTTTTGATATCGCCAAGGCTGGTTATATTCCAAAACCAAATGCTCGGGCCTACGAACGCTTTATTGGTGAATATGATATTAACCCATTGAACGCTGTAATGTTTGAAGATATGGCCAGAAATTTAATTCCGGCGTCAAATCTTGGTATGACCACGGTTTGGGTAAGAACCGCATCAGAGTGGGCAGGGATTGATTATCAAGCCGAACACATTCATTATGAAACCGAGCACATCATGGACTGGTTTAGTGCCCACCTGGAGGAGGCTTGATGCACGGAAACAAAAATGCGGTGGAGGAAGCCTGGGAGCGGCGGGATGAGCTAAGCGTTGGTGATCCCATAAAGGATCAGATTGATCAGGTCATTGCACTGTTGAATACCGGGAAACTCAGGGTCGCCGAAAAAACCGGTAAGGGCTGGCAGGTCAATACCTGGGTTAAAAAGGCCGTGCTTTTGTCGTTTAAGCTTCATCCAAACCGGATCATTCAAGCTTCGCCTTCGAGCCCGAATGTTTGGTACGACAAGGTTCCTATGAAATTTTCCGGATGGACTGAGGAAGACTTTACGGCCGCAGGAATTCGGGCGGTTCCCGGTTCATTCGTGCGCTATGGAGCCTTTATTGGCGCGGGGGTGGTTTTGATGCCCTCCTTTGTAAATATCGGGGCCTATGTTGGTGCGGGTACGATGATAGATACCTGGGCGACGGTCGGGTCCTGCGCGCAAGTGGGTAAAAACTGTCATATTTCAGGGGGCACCGGCATCGGTGGCGTTTTGGAACCCTTGCAGGCCGAGCCGGTGATTATCGAAGACAACTGTTTTATAGGGGCCCGGTCCGAGGTTGCCGAAGGGGTTTTGATCGGCGAAGGCTCGGTTTTGTCGATGGGGGTCTATCTCGGGAAATCGACACCGATTTATGATCGCGAAACGAAGAAAGTTACCTTGGGAAGTATTCCCCCTTATTCGGTGGTGGTGCCCGGCATTTTGCCGGGGAAAAATACCTACGCGGCCATAATCGTCAAAAAGGTCGATGCCGGAACCCGCGCCAAAACCTCTATTAACGATCTCTTGCGGCCTTAAGGGTAGGTATCTTGAGCCACAATCCAAAATTTGACGATCCCTTGTTTCTGGCCGTAGATTTAATCCGTTGCCCGTCGATTACGCCTGCGGACCACGGCGCGCTGGATGTTTTGCAGATCGCCCTTGAGCACCTGGGCTTTACCTGCAGGCGGTTTCCGTTCTCGACGCCTGAGGGCGGCGACGTTAAAAACCTTTATGCCCGGTTAGGTGCGGCCTCTCCCAATTTCTGCTACGCCGGGCACACCGATGTTGTGCCGGTGGGCGATGAAAAGGTTTGGCAATATCCGCCCTTTGCCGCCGAAGTGGTTGAGGGCGTTTTGTATGGCCGCGGGGCCTCAGATATGAAGGGGGCGATAGCCGCCTATGTCGCCGCGCTTTCAAATTTTCTGGAAAAAAATAAAGGCTTTAAAGGCAGCGTTTCCTTGTTAATCACCGGCGATGAAGAAGGGCCTGCGAAAAACGGCACCCGAAAAATGCTGGCCGCCCTAAAGGATGAAGGCGAAATTATCGACATGTGTCTCGTGGGTGAGCCGACTAATGTCACCAAGCTCGGCGAGATGATCAAGGTGGGTCGGCGCGGATCTTTAAACACCACGCTGATCGTCCACGGCAAACAGGGCCACGCCGCTTATC
This sequence comes from Sphingomonadales bacterium, assembly GCA_036445535.1. Taxonomy (GTDB): domain Bacteria; phylum Pseudomonadota; class Alphaproteobacteria; order Sphingomonadales; family SMXR01; genus SMXR01. The sequence goes on along the minus strand of JAZFRG010000248.1, from coordinate 2,485 downwards.
CCGAACGCGCCCATAACCCGGTCCCGGAATTGACCCTGGTTTTGGATGCCCTTAATAATTGGCAGCTGGATGATGGCAACGAATATTTCCCGCCCTCAAATCTGGAAGTAACCTACCTTGAAGCCGGCACGGGTGTTTTTAATGTCATCCCGCGAAAGGCAACAGCAAGGTTCAACATTCGGTTCAATGACCTGCAAACTTCAGCAGGCCTGATTACTGAGATCAAAAGAATCGTCATAGAAACCGGGGTCAAACACACCCTGGAATTTGATATCATCGGCGAAGCCTTTTTTAATGAACCCCGAAAATTGGCGAACATTGTCAAAACAGCCGTTAAAAAGCAAACCGGGTTAACACCGGAATTTGGCACCACTGGGGGCTCATCCGATGCCCGCTTTATCAAGGATTATTGCCCGGTTGTGGAGTTCGGCCTCACCGGCGAAACCATCCATGCCATAAACGAATGCGTCACCCTTAAAAATCTTAAAGATCTGGCGGCGATATATGAAGAGGTTCTAAGGGAGGTTTTTCTTGGACCTTAAAGGCCACATTGCGACATCCCTTTTTGCCATCTGGCGGTTCTTTTTTGAGGGCGAAAAGGTTTTGAAATATCTGGATGCCACCGCCAAGGGAGTTTTTAGGTCATTTTTCGCGCTTTTTTTCGCCGCACCAGTTTTTTTTCTAATTGCTTGGCTGCAATTTCGCGGGGCCGGGTTTGACGCTTTATCCTTCTTTCGAATCCTTGGGCTTTTTGTTGGCTATGGGGTTGCCTGGGCGGGGTTTGCGTTTCTTATTTTTCATGCCCAGGGGGTGGTAGGGCCCCGGGCAAACTATTTATTTTTCTTGCCGCTTTATAATTGGGGCCGAATTTTTTCGCTTATTTTTTTGGTTCCCTATTTTGCCCTGGCCAGCTTTGGGGTTATTGAGGGCGACATAAAAATTGGTTTTTTGGCGTTATCGGTTGCCGCAATCCTGGCTTATAAATTGGCAATTGCCCGGGCCACCCTTGGGGTCAATTATTTCCACGGGCTGGTTTTTGTTTCGTTTGATATTTTGCTAACCTTGCTGGTCGGGGCAACGATTTTTGAGATTTTCAAAATTTTTCAGTAATCAACTTTGGTTAGATACAAGCCCTCAGAAGGGGCATTGAAGCCCACCGCCGTGCGATTCTTGGCATCTAAGGCTATTTTCAGGTCGTCCCTGGTCCATTTACCCTCACCCACTAATTTTAAGGAGCCGACCATGGAGCGCACCTGGTGGTGCAGGAATGACCGGGCTGAGGCAATGATGTGAATCTCCTCGCCTTTTACTTCAACAAAAAATTCATCCAGCGTTTTTACCGGCGATTTGGCCTGGCAGTTTATTGAGCGAAAGGTCGTAAAGTCGTGTTTGCCGACAAAAACATCCGCGGCCTCAATCATCTTGGTGGCATCGAGTTTTTTGGGCACCCACCAGACTTTACCCCGCAAGATGGAGGGCGGCGCCCGGCGGTTTAAAATCCGGTACAGGTAATGGCGTTTTTTTGCCGAAAACCGGGCCTCAAAATCCTCCCCAACCTCTTCCGTTGCAATAATCGCGATGCCCTCGCGGTGGAGAAAGGCGTTTATGGCTGCCATGACCCTATCGGCGCTCATGTTTTTCTTAAGATCAAAATGGGCGACCTGGCCCAAGGCATGAACCCCGGCGTCGGTGCGGCCGGCGGCTTGCAAGCGAAGCTTCTCGCCGGAAAACGAAAAAATCGCATTCTCGATAGTATCCTGAACCGACTTTCCATTGTCCTGGGCCTGCCAGCCGACGTAGCCCGAGCCATCATATTCAATAGTAATTTTGAAACGCTTGGTCATGGTTATAGGAGAGCCGTTCCATTGGGAATAGCCTGACCGCGCAGAAAGTCAGTGGCGGCCATCGGCTTTTTGCCCTCCTTTTGAAGCCGGATGATCCGGTAAGACCCGGAGCCACAGCCAATCAGAAGTGTATCATCCAGAACTTCACCAGGGGTGCCATTCTGATCCTGAGCCTGACCTTCCAAAACCCGAACCCGCATCCCATCCAACAAAAAGAAGGCCCCCGGGTATGGGTTAAAAGCCCGTACTTGCTGATCAAGTTCCTCGGCAGTTTTTTGCCAGTTGATTAATGCGTCTTGCTTTTTAATTTTGGGCGCATGGGTAGCGGCTTTATCGTCTTGAGGAACCGGTGTTATTTTTCCGGCGCTTAAACTCTCAAGGGTTGGCACAATCATTTTCCCACCGAGAACGGCCAACTTATCGTGAAGGCTGGCTGCCGTTTCATTAATCCCTAAATCAAATTCCTCGATGGCCAGCACCGGGCCGGTATCAAGCCCCTTTTCCATTTGCATATTTGAAATCCCGCTTTGTTTATCCCCGGACAGGATTGCATACTGAATCGGCGCGGCGCCGCGCCAACGGGGTAAAAGCGAAGCATGAATATTAATACAGCCATGCCTTGGGGCGTTCAAAATGGGTTC
>JAZFRG010000247.1:0-2637 GCA_036445535.1 Sphingomonadales bacterium | reverse complement strand
GTTCACCCCTTGCAACCAATCTCGACAGTCCAAGGCTCTCTTCAAGTCATGAGTGAACTTTCAGACTGGATCACCGGCCTAACCGGGATGCCAGCGGTGGCGCTTTCTCCCAAAGCCGGCGCCCATGGAGAGCTTTGCGGTATTATGGCGATACGGGCGGCACTTGAGGCCAAGGGCAACGCCAGAGAGTTTGTTCTGGTGCCCGAATCTGCCCACGGAACCAACCCGGCTACCGCGGCGCTGTGCGGTTATAAGGTGAAGTCCATTCCTGCTAATGATAGGGGGCGGGTCGACCTGGAAGCCTTCTTGAAAGAATTGGATGAAATGGGCGAAACCGTCGCCTGTATTATGCTCACCAACCCTAATACCTGTGGGCTTTTTGAAAGCGACATTATTACAATCGCCGATGCGGTCCATAAAATAGGGGCTTATTTTTATTGCGATGGGGCTAATTTTAACGCCATTGTCGGCCGGGTTCGCCCCGGTGATCTGGGCATTGATGCGATGCACCTGAACCTCCATAAAACATTCTCAACGCCGCACGGCGGGGGTGGGCCTGGCTCTGGCCCTGTGGTGTTTTCTGAGGCCCTGGCCCCCTTTGTTCCGGTGCCCTATCTGGTCCAGGACGGGGATGGCATTTCGCTAAAAGAAGAAATGGATGGCAAGGATCAAGCCTTTGGTCGCTTGACCGCCTTTCATGGCCAAAATGGTATGTATTTACGCGCGCTTTCCTACATCATGAGCCACGGTGAAAATGGCCTGAAACAGGTCGCTGAGGATGCCGTTTTGAATGCCAATTATATTCAGGCTTCGCTGGAGGATGTCATGACCCTTTCTTACCCGGGGCCGTGCATGCATGAGGCGCTGTTTGATGACCGGTTTTTGAAAGACACCGGCGTGGAGACGCTGGATTTTGCCAAGGCCATGATTGATGAGGGGTTTCACCCGATGACCATGTATTTCCCGCTTGTGGTCCACGGCGCGATGCTGATTGAACCAACCGAGACCGAAAGCAAGCACACCCTGGATCAGTTTATAGGATCGCTCAGGAGCTTGGTTGAAGCAGCCAAGGGCGGCGATGTTGATCGTTTCAAGCAGGCACCGGTGTTGGCACCGATGAAGCGTCTGGATGAAACCCGGGCTGCCAGGCAACCGATCCTGCGGTGGAAAAAGTCAGATTAGTTTAGGCGTTTATCGAGGTCTTTGATGGCCTCATCGACCAGTTTTTTGTGTTTGCCGGCTTTCAGATTGGTTTGAAGCACGGAACTGGCAGCGCTGATGGCAGCTTCTGCGGCGGCGGCTTTAACTTCTTTAACGGCCTGGGCTTCGGCTTGGGCAATTTTTTCTTCGGTGGCCCGGGTCTGGCGTCTGAAAGCGACTTCCAGGTTTTTTTCAGCCTCTTTGCCAAAAATCTCCGCTTCTTCCTTGGCCTGGGCAATCATTGCTTCGGCGTCTTTTTCGGCGTCGCGGTGTTTGCGCTGATATTGGGCCAAAAGCGCCTGACCTTCTTCTTTAAGAGTTCTGGCTTCTTCAAGCTGGGCCTGGATTTTATCGGAACGCTCATCGAGCATTTTGAAGAGCATTCCGGGAATTATTTTTTTCCAAACCAAAAGGCCAATAAAAAGAGCAAAAGAAACTGCCACAAAAAAGGTTGGTTCCAGGTAAAAGGGGCCGGTTGCTAAAATGACCATTACTTAGCTCCTATCCTGCTTAGGACCGCTTTTTTGGCCGTGGTTTTGGTTAAGTTCATTCCAGAAACTTTAGCTACAACCAAAACGCAAGCCTCGGTTGCGATGTCTTCTACACTCTTCAAAGCCTGGGTTTTTGCTTCTGAAATGCGGCCCTCAGCTTCCCCAAGTCTTTCCTCAAGATTGGTGGTCATAGCCGCCTGCTTTTCACCCAGGATAACCTGGACCTTTTCGCGCTCAGCCTTTAAGTGGGCCAAGGCCTTGGCCCGGGCTTCTACGCTAAGCCTTTCATAGTCGGCCTCAAGTGCTTCGCTTTCCTTGCGGAAATTTTCAGCTTGCTCAAGATCGCTATCAATCCGATTTTGACGCTCTTCCAGAACTTCCCCAACCCGAGGCAAAGCCTTCCTTGCCAACATCAGGTAAAGAAAGACAAAGGTGACCGCCAGCCAAAATAGCTGAGGAAGGTAAGTATCAAAATCAAGTTGTGGCATGGCCCTGCTTTAAGTCTTTGTGTTGATTAAAATACAAAGAGAATAAGCATGGCGACAACAACACCCAAAAGGCCGGTAAATTCAGCCAGGGCAAAACCGATAAAGAGCGATGCTCTTTGGCTATCGGCTGCCGAAGGGTTGCGTAGGGCGCCCGAAAGAAAGCTTCCAAAAATATTACCGATGCCAACACCGGCTCCGATAAGAGCCATTGTTGCTAATCCTGCGCCGATTAGTTTTGCTGCTTCTGCTTCCATTGTAGTGTCCTTTCCTAAGGTTTTTCAGTTCAAATTTTTAATGTTCTATATGATACGCGTCGTTCAGGTAAATGCACGATAGCATGGCAAATACGTACGCCTGAAGGAACGCAATTAAAATCTCTAGCCCGGTTAAGGCGACAATAAACAATATCGGGAAAATCCCCCAAATCCCGAGCAAGGCAACAAAGCTGGCAATTACCT
>JAZFRG010000246.1:0-10148 GCA_036445535.1 Sphingomonadales bacterium | reverse complement strand
CAAAAAGCTCAATCTCGAATACCAGCATGCCTTTCGGGGCATCTTCCCTGGCGCCGGGGTAATCATAGGCCAGCGGGCCAGGGATCCAGAGCAGCGATTTTTCGCCTTTCGACATGTGCACAACCGCGGATTTCCAGCCGCCAATAAGCACCCCTAAAGGAAAGGTGTTGGGCGCGCCCCGGGCATGCGAGCTGTCAAACATTTCGCCGTCGGTGGTCCAGCCGGTGTAATGAATCGTGACATCATCAGCTAGCGTTGGGAAATTTTCCCCATCGCCCGCTGTCAGAACGCGGATGCCAACGCCTTCTGGTGTAAGGGTGACATCGTCCGGCATCGCCGCAACATCGGCGGGGGCCGGGATGGAAAACTCCACTTCGGGGGCAGTTGTTTCATCGACTACGTTTTCAATGGTTTCTTCCGGGGCAGGCTCACCTTCGCCCATGGTTGTATAATAATAGTATCCGCCGCCCATAACCACTGCCGCCAGGCCTAGGCCGATAATTAATTTTGAATTGTCCATTTTTTCTTCCTTTTTTTTAGCCGTTCAGGGCTTTGTTCTGTGCCGTGAATATTTCCTCACAACCAATTTTTGCCAGCCTTAACAGTCTCAAGAAATCTTCCTCGCCGTAAGGTTCCTTTTCGGCGGTCGCCTGAATTTCCACGATGCCGCCCTTCTTCGTCAGGACAAAGTTAGCGTCCGTTGCCGCCGCGCTGTCTTCGATATAATCCAGATCCAGCACCGGTTTGCCCTGGTAAAGCCCGCACGACACCGCCGCGACCTGGTCGATAAAGGGGATAGTTTCAATCAACCCGTTGTCTTTCATTTTCTGGAAACACAGGTGGAGTGCCACGTACGCGCCAGAAATCGAGGCCGTCCGGGTGCCGCCATCGGCCTGCAACACGTCGCAATCAAGCCTGACCTGGCGCTCACCAAAGCCCTTCATGTCGACCACTGCTCGAAGGGATCTTCCAATCAGTCTTTGGATTTCCTGGGTCCGACCCGACTGTTTGCCACGCGCAGCTTCTCTCCCCATTCTTTCGTGGGTGGAGCGCGGTAACATTCCGTATTCGGCGGTGACCCAGCCTTTTCCGGAATCGCGGAGCCACGGCGGGGTGCGATCCTCTAAACTTGCAGTACACAGCACATGGGTGTCGCCAAATTTTGCCAGAACCGAGCCTTCAGCGTGCTTGGTGAATCCGGTTTCAAAGCTGACAGGTCGAATTTCATCGACGGCGCGTTTACTTGGGCGCATTAAAAACTCCTTTTAAATAATGTTCCGCTTTTAAAGCCCTGATGCTGCTTCGTCCAGTGACTTAGGAACCTAATTCTTGAGCTTTTTTGCAAAAAAAGTGCATCCAAGTGCTAGTTTACTGCAAATAAGTGTCAATTTACTGCTAGGATTTGCACCATGCTGGTGGATGATTTTAACCAAAGGTCGCTGGCGATCTTCAGAAGCGTTGTCGAGAACTTTCTCGAGAGCGGTGATCCTGTGGCCTCTGGCAAGCTGACGGGAAGTGCCGGGCTGGACTTATCCCCGGCCAGCATTCGTAACATCATGGCCGAGCTGGAGGGCGCGGGTTTGCTGTTCTCCCCGCACACTTCGGCGGGCCGTCTGCCGACCGAGCAGGGCTTGAGGCTTTTTGTCGATGGGCTCTTGGAAATGGGCAATCTTGATGCCGCCGAGCAGGCCGCGATTGGAGCCCAGTGCAAGGGTTCTGAATTTTCTCCTGAAGGGGTTCTAGAGCGCGCAACTTCGATTTTATCGGGCCTGTCGCATTGCGCCGGTGTGGTCTCGGTGCCCAAGGTTTCTGCGCCGCTCCGGCAAGTTGAGTTTGTCCGGCTTTCGAAAAACAAAGGCCTTGCCATTCTGGTATTTCAAAACGGCACGGTAGAAAACCGGGTCATTGACCTGCCCGACCTGTTGCCGCCATCAGCGCTGGTGTGGGCGGCCAATTATGTGAATTCCAGAATTGAAGGAAAAACCCTGGCTGAAGCTCGGAAATTTGTCCAGGCAGAGCTAAAAGACGGGCAGGCCGAACTGGATAAGCTGACCAGCAAGGTGGTCGAAGAAGGGCTGGCCTCATGGTCCGGCGGCGATCAGGGGAGCGATAATCTGATTGTTCGGGGCCGCGCACATTTGCTGGAGGACCAGGAAGCGGCCCACGATCTTGAGCGCATCAGGAAACTGTTCGAAGACCTTGAAAACAAAAAGGATCTTCTGAAACTGCTAGAAACATCTCATTCCGGCGAGGGGGTAAGAATTTTTATCGGCTCTGAAAACAAGCTTTTTTCCTTGTCCGGCTCCTCTGTTGTGGTCTCTCCCTATAGGAGCGAAGGGGGCGCAATCGTTGGGGCTATTGGTATCATTGGGCCGACCCGTCTGAATTATGGCCGCATCATTCCGCTGGTTGATTACACCGCTCAAGTCATAAGTCGCTTGATTTAATCGACTTTTTCCTTATGTAAGGGTGCGCAAGGGAAAAAGGTAAGTTTTACAATGACACCAAGACAAAAAAATCCACCAAAACGACCGGCTAGCCGCCCGGCCCAAAAGCCCCAGCCCAAGCAGACTGAAAAAAAGGCTGAAAAGGTTGAAAAGGTCGATGAAGCGAAGGTTGAAGCTGCAAATTTTGAAGCCGAGATTAAGCACCTCAAGGACAGGCTTTTGCGGGCCATGGCCGAGATGGAAAACACCCGGCGCCGTGCCGAGCGAGAGGCTCAGGATGCACGGGCTTATGCCATAACCGGCTTTGCCCGGGAAATGCTGACGGTCCAGGATAACTTGCGTCTTACGTTGACCCACTTACCTGAAGAAATGAAGGAAAACGACACCCACAAGGCCTTTGTAGAGGGGGTTGAGGTCACCGAACGTGAACTTTTGAACATTTTTGACCGCCACGGTATTAAAAGGATTTCCCCAAAAGGGGAAGAATTTGACCACAACTTCCACCAGGCTATGTTTGAAGTGGAAACAACAGAGCACGAGCCAGGAACCATTATGGAGGTTATCCAGGACGGCTATGTCATCCGTGACCGGCTATTACGGCCAGCCATGGTTGGGATCGCCAAAGCTCCAAAAAAAGAGCCCGAGAAGGAGGAGAATTCGGGGGAATAGTTCCCCGGGTTTTAGTTGATTTATTAAGGGGTTAGGGGGAAGTTTTTATTTTTTAAAAGTCTTGTACTTGAAAAATCCCGACACATATAAGCCCCGTAACTAAAAAACCCGGTGCCTTTGGGGCCGGACAATAAATAACCAGGCAGCCTCAAAGAGGGGCCAAAAGAAAAAAGGATGAGGAAGAATGAGTAAAGTCATCGGTATTGACCTTGGAACCACCAATTCGTGCGTTTCCATTATGGAGGGGTCCAAACCCAGAGTTATTGAAAACGCCGAAGGATCGCGGACAACGCCATCCATCGTTGCGTTTACCGACAAGGGCGAGCGCCTTGTTGGCCAGTCGGCAAAGCGTCAGGGGGTTACCAACCCGGAAAACACGCTTTTTGCCATCAAGCGCCTGATTGGTCGCCCGTTTAACGACCCGACCACCAAAAAAGACATTGAAATGGTCCCCTACAAGATCACCAAGGCAAAAAATGGTGATGCCTGGGTTGAGGCCCAGGGCAAACAATATAGCCCGAGTCAGATTTCCGCCTTCATTTTGCAAAAAATGAAAGAAACCGCAGAAGATTTCTTAGGCGAGACCGTAACCCAGGCGGTTATTACCGTCCCGGCCTACTTTAACGACGCCCAGCGTCAAGCCACCAAAGACGCCGGTAAAATTGCCGGTCTTGAAGTGCTTCGGATTATTAACGAACCTACCGCCGCAGCGCTGTCCTACGGTCTGGAAAAGGGCGAAGGCCACACCATTGCGGTTTATGACCTGGGCGGCGGCACCTTTGATATTTCTATTCTGGAGATTGGCGACGGCGTTTTCGAAGTTAAATCCACCAATGGCGATACCTTTCTTGGCGGAGAAGATTTTGACCTTCGGGTTGTTGAATATCTGGCGGACGAGTTCAAAAAAGAAAATGGCATTGACCTTAAGGCCGACAAGTTGGCCCTGCAGCGCCTGAAAGAGGCCGCTGAAAAAGCCAAAATTGAATTGTCTTCCGCTACCGAAACCGAAATAAATCTGCCCTTTATCACCGCAGACGCTTCGGGGCCAAAACATCTGACCTTGAAACTTAGCCGCGCCAAGCTGGAAAGCCTGGTTGAGGATTTGATCAAGCGCACCCTGGCGCCTTGCGAAAAAGCGTTGAAAGATGCTGGCCTTGCCAAAGGTGAGATTAAAGACGTCGTCCTTGTGGGCGGCATGACCAGAATGCCCAAGGTTGTTGAGACCGTTAAAAGCTTCTTTGGTAAAGACCCCCACAAAGGCGTTAACCCCGACGAGGTTGTGGCCATGGGCGCGGCCATTCAGGCCGGCGTTCTTCAAGGGGATGTTAAAGATGTTCTGCTTTTGGATGTCACCCCACTATCGCTTGGGATTGAAACCCTTGGCGGCGTGTTCACCCGGCTTATTGATCGCAACACCACCATTCCTACCAAGAAAAGTCAGGTGTTCTCCACCGCTGAAGACAACCAGAATGCTGTAACCATTCGGGTTGCCCAGGGCGAGCGCGAAATGGCCGCCGATAACAAATTATTGGGCCAGTTCGATCTGGTGGGTATTCCGCCAGCACCCCGTGGCGTACCGCAAATTGAAGTGACCTTTGATATTGATGCCAACGGCATCGTAAATGTTCACGCCAAAGACAAAGGTACCGGCAAAGAACACCGGATCCGCATTCAGGCATCAGGCGGCTTGTCCGATGATGATATCGAGGGCATGGTTAAAGACGCCGAGGCACACGCCGAGGAAGATAAGAAAAAACGTGAGCTTGTCGAAGCCCGGAACCAGGGCGAAGGCCTGATCCACGCCACCGAGAAAAACTTGAAAGAGCACGGTGACAAGGTTGACGAAGCCACCAAAACCTCGATTGAAGAGGGAATGGCCGCTTTGAAACCAGCCCTTGAGGCCGATGATGTCGACGACATCAAGGCCAAAACTGAAGCTTTAGGGCAAGTCTCAATGAAACTGGGTGAGGAAATTTACAAATCCCAGCAAGCTGAGGCGGGTGATGCTGCGGATGCTCCTGAAGGGGCGACTGGAGGAGCTGCCGATGAAGGTGTGGTTGACGCCGACTTTGAAGAAGTTGACGACAAAGACGACAAAGCTGGCAAAGACGAAAAAAAGAAAAAGTAAGGCGAGGGGCCTGAAATTTATGAGCAGCAGCCGGGCGTTTCCTAAAAACCCTGGCTGTGGCTTTTTTGGGATGGGTAATTTATGAGCAAGCAGGATTTTTATGCCACGCTTGGCGTAGATAAGGGCGCTGATGAGGCGGCTCTGAAATCTGCCTATCGTAAGCTTGCCATGAAGTTCCACCCCGATAAAAACCCCGGCGATGCCTCGGCCGAGCAAAAGTTTAAAGACATCAATGAAGCCTACGATGTTTTAAAGGACCCCCAGAAAAAAGCCGCTTATGATCGCTTTGGCCACCAAGCCTTTGAAGGTGGCGGCTTTGGTCAGGGCAGAGGCCATCCGGGTGCTGATTTCGGTAATTCCTTTTCAGATGTTTTTGAAGACCTTTTCGGGGAATTTATGGGTGGCAGACGGGGTGGTGGCGCTGGAAGAAGTGCAGCCAGGCGCGGCGCCGACCTAAAATACAGTTTAAATGTTTCCCTTGAAGAAGCTTTTTCCGGCAAGGAGGAAACCATCCGGGTCAGCGCCCATGCCTCTTGTGGAGACTGCCACGGATCCGGGGCTAAAGAGGGTAGCCAGCCGCAGACCTGCCCGAACTGTCGAGGCACCGGCCAGACGCGAATGCAGCAGGGCTTTTTTGTCGTCCAAAAAACCTGTGGAAACTGTCAGGGGGCCGGGCAGGTTATCTCTGACCCGTGTCGCACCTGCTCGGGGGCGGGCCGGGTTCAAAAAGACAAAACCTTATCGGTTAAAATCCCCGCCGGCGTTGAAGACGGCAACCGCATCCGGCTTTCTGGCGAAGGCGAAGCCGGGGTCCGGGGTGGGCCCACAGGCGATCTTTATATTTTTGTTTCGGTCAACCCCCATCAGCTTTTCAAAAGAAATGCCGAGAATATTTATTGCCAGGTTCCGATCCTGATGACCGATGCGGTCTTGGGCGGTGAGATTATTGTCCCCACCGTGGGCGGTAAAAGGGCCAAGGTAAAGATCCCCGCGGGAACCCAGGCGGGCAAACAATTTCGGCTCCGCGGCAAAGGCATGCCGATCATTAATTCCAGCCGGGTTGGCGACATGATTATCATTGCCGAGATTGAAACCCCGGTTAATTTGACCCGGGCACAAAAAGACATGTTGAAAAAATTTGCCGAAATCGAGTCTAAATCCTGGTCACCAAAATCATCCAATTTCTTTTCCAAAATGAAAGAGTTCTGGGGCGATTTAACCGACTAGGGGTTTCCCCCTTATCCTTTTGCACCTAAACAGGGGCATGACCAAAACCAACATTGCAATAATCGGTGCCGCAGGGCGCATGGGCCAGATGACCTTTAGAGAGATCATGGCCGATGAAACTGCCGCCTGTTCGGCGATGCTGGTTCGGCCTGGCAGTCCGGATGATAAGGATCCGGTTTTTTTGCCGGATACCAAGGTTGGCACCGGGCTTTTCTACAGCACCGACAAAAAAGCCGCGCTCGAAGCCTCTGATGTCGTGGTCGATTTCAGCACCGTTGAAGCCAGCCTTGAAAACTTGAAGTTGGCCACTGGAATTGGCGTGCCCCTTGCTATTGGGGTGACCGGGTTTTCTGAAGAACAGTTGGGAACAATCAAGGAGGCCGGTGAGGTTATCCCGGTTTTGTTATCCTATAATATGTCCTTGGGGGCGACGGCCTTGGCGGTGGCCCTGGGCCAAATTTCAAAGGCTTTGGGTGATGATTTTCACATTGAGATTACCGACATTCACCACAAGATGAAAAAGGATGCCCCCTCAGGCACCGCCTTAATGCTGGGCGCGGCAACAGGCCGGGAGAAAAAAGACATCAAATATGTTTCCCACCGAAAAGGAAATGTAATCGGCGAGCACCATGTGCTTTTTTCTGGCCCTGGGGAACAAATTGAAATAATCCACCGCGCCAAGGATAGGCGTTTGTTCGCCAAAGGGGCGCTAATGGCGGCGCACTGGCTTTCCGGCCAAAAACCAGGTTTTTATTCATTAAAGGATGTTTTGAAATCATGACCCCAAAAAATATCGATACTTTTTTTGCGACCCTGGCAGCGGCCAACCCCGAACCCAAGGGGGAGCTGGAATATCTAAACTCCTTTACCCTGTTGGTTGCTGTGGTGTTGTCTGCACAGGCCACCGATGTTGGCGTTAATAAGGCAACTCCAGCCCTTTTCAAGGTTGCTGATACCCCGGAGAAAATGGTCGCGCTTGGCCTTGAAAATTTAAAGGAATACATCAAAACCATTGGGCTTTTTAACACCAAGGCGAAAAATGTAATCGCGCTTTCCGAAAAGCTAATCGGCGAACACGGCGGGCAAGTGCCCAAAGACCGGGATGCCTTGATTGAGCTTCCCGGCGTTGGCCGCAAAACCGCTAATGTGGTTTTAAGCATGGCTTTCGGCATGCCCACCGTTGCCGTCGACACCCATGTTTTCCGGGTTTCAAACCGCACCGGCCTGGCGCCTGGGAAAAACCCGCTTGAGGTCGAAAAAAATCTGCTGGATGTTATCCCCGAAAAATATCTGTTCCATGCCCACCATTGGCTGATCCTGCATGGCCGCTATATTTGTAAGGCCAAAAAACCGGATTGTGTGCATTGTCTGGTTCGGGATGTGTGTGGTTACGAGGCCAAAACCACAGTTTAAAATTTTTGGCGGTTAGTTATTTTCCGACCGGGCTTGTTTCAACTGAACCCCCCGCCCAGATGCCGCCGGGCAAAAGCGAGGCCAGGCAAATATCACTGCCAACCTCAGTCCCGGAACTGGTCCTGGCATTCAGGTATGAGGCCTCAAAAGCTTCGCCCGGGGCGGTTTCATAAAAATAAATGTCGATCACGCAATGCTCACCTGAGAACTGCATGACCTGTACCTCACCCTCCCAGCGCTTTAAGGACACCGGACCAAGAAGTTCTTGAACATCCGCCGGCTCCAGGCCAATAATGTCGCTGGCCACCAAGGCCTGAGTTTCTGGAACTTCAATTTCGGGTTCCGGCTCATCAATTTTGGGCTCCTCGACGACAGGGTCGGGCGTGACCACAGGCTGTTGTTCTGCGAGCGCTTCCGGCTCTTCTGTTGTTGCACAAGCACCCAAGGCCAAAAGACCAAGGATTAAAATAAGGGTTTTGAACGGTTGGATCATCCCCGGACTTTAATCATAAACGCACTAAATTCAAATCGCTTTCTTTCGCAGAAACTTTTCTATAAAAGGGCGGGGTATTTACAAAATTGGAGCTAACATGTTTTTATCGAAACCCTTCGATACCCACGTTGTTGGAATTGGCAATGCGATCGTCGATGTTCTGGCGAAATGCGACGATGCTTTCCTTGAGCGCCATAATCTGGTCAAGGGGTCGATGACCCTTATTGATCAGGAAACTGCGGCATCGCTTTACGGCGAAATGGGCCCTGCCATTGAGGTCTCCGGGGGTTCCGCCGCCAACACCATCGCAGGGTTGGCTGCCTTTGGCGGCAAAGCGGGGTTTATTGGTAAGGTCGGTGATGATGCGCTGGGCGAGATTTTTGGCCACGATATCAGGTCGCTCGGGGTCAAGTTTGATACCCAGCCCGGACAAGGCACCCAGCAAACCGCGCGCTCCTTTGTTTTGGTGACACCCGATGCCCAAAGGACCATGAATACTTTTCTCGGCGCCAGTCAGGAACTGGGGCCCGACGACGTTGATGAAATTGCCATCAAAAGCTCGCTTATCACTTATTTGGAGGGTTATCTTTGGGACCCTGAGCAAGCAAAAGCCGCCTTTATCAAGGCCATGGATATTGCAAAATCTGCCGACCGCGCGGTGGCGCTAACTTTGTCGGACAGTTTTTGCGTGGATCGCTACCGCGAAGAATTCCTGGATCTTGTGGAGCACCGTATCAACATCCTTTTTGCCAACGAGGAAGAAATTAAATCGCTCTATCAGGCGGACACCTTTGAAGAGGCCAAACGCCATGTCAGCAGCCACGTTGATATTGCGGTCCTGACCCGAAGCGAAAAGGGCTCGCTTATTTTATCAGAAGGCAAAGAAGTTGCGGTTCCTGCCCACCCCACCGAAGTGGTGGATACCACCGGAGCCGGGGATTTGTACGCCGCCGGCTTCCTGTTTGGGCTGACCCACGGGTATAGTTTAGAGAACGCCGGGAAAATTGGCGCGATGGCGGCCTCGGAAGCAATCTCGCACCTGGGTGCCCGGCCGGTTGCGGATTTAAAGGCATTTCTTTCCAAAATTAATGAGAGCCCCCTGCAAGCATAGGTCCCAAAGGCCGTCCGGCAAAAATGTGAACATGCAAATGCGGGACGATTTGCCCGGCCTCTTCACCGGCGTTGGTGAGCGCCCGGTAGCCCGCATCCTCAAGACCTAAATCCTTGGCCACCTTGCCTATTGCGCGAACAAACCCGGCGATCTCGGCCTCAGAAGCATTTGCCGAAAAATCTGTCCAGGAAACATACGCTCCTTTCGGGATCACCAGCACATGGGTTGGCGCTTGCGGGTTGATGTCAGGGAAGGCCAGGGCGTATTCGTCCTCAAAGATTTTATCGCAGGGCAACTCGCCACGTAAAATTTTGGCAAAAATGTTGTTCTTGTCGTAGGTCATTTTTTTAATTTATTAATTACCTTCTTTAAATCCTCAACAATTTCTTCTAATTCCTCATCATCAATTTTAGTTTCATTACCACTAGGTGGTTTTTTTGTCTTTAAACTTTCTTTTTCTTTTTCAAGTTTGGTAACTTGATTTTTATAATAGGTACTTAATTTCTCTATAATTTCCTTATGTTCTTTGGGAATTGTTTCGGGATTAGTGGTTTGAATATAAGGAATTATTGGGTAGGTATGCGTTTCCTGCATTCCCTTTAAAAATTTTTCACAATAATCTGTAATTAGCGAAAGATCATTATTTTGGTTCGGGTGAAA
>JAZFRG010000245.1:0-5798 GCA_036445535.1 Sphingomonadales bacterium | reverse complement strand
GCCCATCAGGAAACTGCCCAGAATATTGACGCTCATGGTGCCATAGGGAAAATTATGCCCGGCAATAAGCGCTACCCGGTGGCTTAGGAAATGACGGGCCACAGCCCCCAGCGCGCCACCGGCGGCGATTGATAAAATCATCTGCATTAAATAAGCCCCTATTAATTATCCAAAACGCTCTGAGAGGCTTTTGCACGAATTTTGGCCCAGTAATCAAGCCGCTTTTGTATATCGCGTTCAAAACCACGCTGGGCGGGTTGGTAAAAGGTCTGGCGCTTCATTTCATCCGGGAAGTAATTTTGCCCCGAAAAACCCTTTTCGGTGTTGTGATCATAGGCATACCCCTTGCCGTAGCCAATATCTTTCATCAATTGAGTTGGGGCATTTAAAATATGCTTGGGGGGCATCAACGACCCGGTCTCTTTCGCTGCTTTCCGGGATGCTTTTTCTGCCTCGTAAGCCGCATTGGATTTCGGCGCTGTGGCCAAATATATCACCGCCTGGACAATCGCAATCTCGCCTTCCGGGGAACCAATAAACTGGTACGTATCTTTGGCCGCCAGCGCCTGCAAAAGCGCATTTGGGTCAGCCAGACCGATATCTTCAGAGGCAAACCTGACCAGACGCCGGGTAATATATAAAGGGTCTTCACCGCCCTCTAGCATGCGCGCCAGCCAGTACAATGCCCCATCAACGTCTGAACCCCTTAGGGACTTATGCAAAGCGCTGATGAGGTTATAATGACCCTCCTTGTCCTTGTCATAAACCGGCACCCGGCGCTGCAGGGTACCAGCCAGGGCCTTGGCATCCTTTTTGGATTGGTCTTTCATGGTCAGCAATGTTTCAGCGGAATTTAAAACGTATCGCCCATCGCCGTCCGCCATCGCCTTTAAAGCAATGCGCGCTTCGGGTTTAAGCGGCAATTTTTTCTTTAAATCTTTCTCGGCTCTGACCAACAGAGTCTCAAGCGCCTTCTCATCCAAACGGTTCAAAACAAAAACGGTCAACCTGGACATTAAGGCAGCATTTAGTTCAAACGATGGATTTTCAGTGGTTGCGCCGACCAGAATGATGGTGCCGTTCTCGACATAAGGCAAAAAGCTGTCTTGTTGCGAGCGGTTAAACCTGTGGATTTCATCAACGAATAAAAGCACCTGTTTGCCGGCCTGGCGGTATTTGGTTGCAGCATCAAAGATTTTCCGAAGGTCAGCAACACCTGAGGAAGTGGCCGAAACCTGCATGAATTCAAGCCCGCATTCTTTGGCAAATAAAACCGCAATGGTGGTCTTGCCGGACCCTGGTGGACCCCATAAAACAAAAGCGGCCGGGTGGTTTTCCGCTACCATGCGGGCGATAGGTCCGTCTTTACCAACAAGATGATCCTGCCCAATAACTTTTTTTAATGATTTTGGCCGAAGCCTGTCGGCCAGGGGGCGATAGGCATTTTCAGCCTTCCCCGCTTCACCGAAAAGGTCCACGGCCCTACCCTTCCTGACAATAGAAGGAACGCGACCCAATAAGCCCGCATTCAATGGTACGCCCCTGACGTTTCAGCTCATATATGTAGTCCTCAGATTCGGTCTCAAGCGCCGTAACAAGGTCAGAAACAAGATCAATGGGCACGCCATTAAGGCTAAGGAAAATATCGCCGGGGCGAACAAAATTTCTGCGCGCGGCCGGGGAGCGTTGATCAACTTCTAAAACAATCACCCCAGCTTCCAGGACATTAAGTCCAATTTCTTCGGAAAGCCTGGGGGAAAGATTAGCAACCTTGACCTGTTGAAAAAGATGGCGGCCCTCAAGGGTGGTTTCATCCCGGAGTGGGTTTTCGGGGGGCAGTTCCAAGAGGACCAGCAGGGCGATAATTTCACCGCCGCGGTTGACCTCAAATTCCACCTCTGTGCCGGCCCCGGCGGTGGCAATCCTAAAATTCAGGCCTGGGGTATCAATTACCTCCTTGCCACCAACCATTAAAATAATATCCCCCGCAGAAATTCCCGCCCGCTCAGCCGGACCCCCGGGGTAAATGCTATCAACCAGCACCCCACCAGGGCGCTCCAACCCTAAGCTTTGAGCAATCTGGAAATTCACCGGTTGGCCCGAAAAACCGACCCAGGGGCGAACAATTGAGCCATTGGTCAGGGCTGCATCAACAACCGTTTTGACCATATTTGAGGGGATCGCAAAGCCGATTCCTGCGCTTTCGCCAGTCCGGGTATAAATAGCGGTATTGATGCCAATCAAACGACCATCAAGCCCAACCAGGGCACCCCCGGAATTGCCCGGGTTTACAGAAGCATCGGTCTGGATAAAAAATTGGTAATCACTGATCCCCTGATTGGTCCTGGCGGTGGCCGATACAATCCCCGAGGTTACGGTCTGGCCAACGCCAAAGGGGTTGCCGATGGCAAGCGAAATATCACCAACTTCAACGGTTTCGGAATCGGTCAGCTCAAGAAACGGGAGTTTTTCTTCACCGACGTCAATTTTCAAAATTGCCAGGTCGGTCCTGGGGTCGGCCAGCACCACCGTGGCAGCAAATTCACGACGGTCCGCCAAAACCACCTGGATACTATCCGCGCCACCAATGACGTGGTGGTTGGTAACAATAATGCCATTTGCCCTGACAATCACGCCTGAGCCAAGCGAGCCCTGAACCCGTTCCTGGGGCATGCCAAAAGGGTTATTATTGCCAAAAAACTGTCTGAAAAACGGGTCATTAAAAAATGGTGAGGCCTGCACCTGGACGACCTTTTTGGTATAAATATTCACCACCGCTGGGGTGACCTTTTTGACGACCGGGGCAAAGGATAGCATCACCTGGGTTTCGCTTTCAGGAACTGCCCGGGTGAGATCCATTACCCCTTGAGCTGTTGGCTCGGCAGCTTCGCTTTGAGCCAAAACCGGACCCAGGAAAAGTGCTGAGAAAAGGAGAATTAAAATTCCGCTAAAAGGTTTGAAAATCCGTGCCATCATTATTTCCTGATTTTTTCGGTGTCCTTATTTAGCAATTTGTAGCGTAAAATTAAAGAGGGGTCTGGAATTGTTATATAAATAAAAAAGGCGATCCTAAGACCGCCTTTTTAAGTTTCTTTGAATTCACCCTTTAAGCGGCTGCTTCAGAAGCACCTTCGGCATCAGCTGAAGGACCGGAATCCTTGCCTTTAGCGTCTTCGTCGCGTTCCACCAGCTCAATAATCGCCATTGGCGCATTATCACCCTTACGGAACCCGGCTTTTAGGACACGGGTATAACCACCCTCACGTTCCTTGTAGCGGTTGGCAAGGGTTGAGAACAATTTCTCAACCAGTTCCTGGTCCTGAAGTCTGGCAATAGCCAGCCGCCGGTTGGAAAGCCCACCTTTTTTGCCAAGCGTGATCAATTTATCGACAACCGCCCGAAGCTCTTTGGCCTTGGGCAAGGTTGTGGTGATCTGCTCGTGCTTAATCAGCGCTTGCGACAGGTTCATGAAGAGCGCTTTTCTGTGCTCTGCGGTCCTGTTTAATTTTCTGCCTTTCATGCGATGACGCATTCGTGCCTCCTAATAATTACCTTTGGCGTTAGCCAAGAAGGTCGTTTTCAATTTTCCGGGCCATTTCTTCGATGTTTTCCGGTGGCCAGGTTTGCAGTTCCATACCAAGACGAAGATCCATCTGGGACAGTACTTCCTTAATTTCGTTCAGGGATTTCCGACCAAAGTTAGGGGTCCGGAGCATCTCCGATTCGGTCTTTTGTACCAGATCGCCAATGTAAACGATGTTGTCGTTTTTCAGGCAATTGGCGGAACGGACAGAAAGCTCAAGCTCATCAACTTTCTTCAGGAGATTGGGGTTGATGGAAGGCTCTTCATCGGATTTATCAATAATAACTTCCTGAGGCTCTTCAAAGTTAATGAAAAGCTGCAGCTGGTCTTGCAAAATCCGCGCGGCAAAAGCAACCGCATCCTCAGGCGTAATGGTGCCATCGGTTTCGACCTCCATGGTCAGTTTGTCGAAATCCAGGTTTTCGCCCTCACGGGTGTTATCAACCTTGTAGGAAACCTTCCGGACCGGGGAGAAAATTGCATCAATCGGGATCAGGCCGATCGGGGCATCTTCCGGCCTATTTCGCTCGGCTGGAACATATCCCTTGCCCGATTCAACGGTCAAATCCATGTTCAACGTGGCACCATCATCAAGGGTGCAAATAACAATATCTTTGTCAACAATCTCAATGTCAGCCACTTCGGAAATAGAACCAGCTGTTACCTCGCCCGGGCCTGAGGCCGTCAGGTGAAGTTTTTTGGTGCCAAAACCCATCATTCTGATCGGGATTTTTTTGATGTTCAAAACGATATCAGTTACATCCTCACGAACGCCTGGAATCGATGAAAACTCATGCACGACACCCTCAACGTGGATGCTGGTAATGGCACCGCCCTGCAATGAAGATAAAAGCACACGGCGCAAACCGTTGCCCAGGGTCATGCCATAACCGCGTTCAAGCGGCTCAACAACGATTTTAGCTTTTCTCAAGGGGTCCGCCCCCGGGGAAACATCAATCCGGTTTGGTTTAATCAATTCTTGCCAATTTTTCTGTATCACTTTGAACCTCGCATCTTAAAAGGGTGAATTCTTAAAATATCTTCGCCGACTAAACGCGACGACGTTTTGGGGGACGACAACCATTATGAGGAATGGGTGTCACGTCCTTAATAGCGGTAATAATTAGACCAGCAGCTTGCAAGGCCCGAAGCGCACTTTCGCGGCCCGACCCCGGGCCTTTAACCTCAACACTAACCGTGGTCATGCCATGTTCCATGGCCTTTTTGCCTGCATCTTCAGCAGCCATCTGCGCCGCATAAGGGGTCGATTTACGCGAACCCTTGAAGCCCATAGCCCCGGCTGAGGACCAGGCAATAGTATTCCCCTGGGCATCGGTAATGGTGATCATGGTATTGTTAAAAGACGCATTTACATGAACAACACCATTAGTGATGTTCTTTTTGTTTTTGCGCTTTACGCGGCCTGTTTCTTGTTTTGCCATATTGTTTTAAGCCTTTTTCTTGCCAGCAATGGGTTTAGCCTTGCCCTTACGGGTTCTGGCGTTGGTGTGGGTTCTTTGCCCCCTGACAGGCAAACCCTTACGGTGACGCAGCCCGCGGTATGAGGCCAGGTCCTGTAATCTTTTGATATTCATGCCCACTTCACGACGAAGGTCACCCTCAACCATGTAATCAGCGTCGATTACTTCACGGATCTGAATAACCTCGCCCTCGGTCAGCTCATTGACCCGCTTTTCAGCAGGCAATCCAACCTTGTTACAAATTTCTTTGGCTTTGGTGTGCCCAATGCCATGAATGTAGGTCAGCGCGATAACCACACGCTTGACTGTTGGAATATTTACACCGGCAATACGCGCCACTTTTAGTCTCCTTTAACGTTCCAGTATGGCCGAAATTTCCTCGGCCACTTCATCAATGGTTTTCATGCCATCGACTGTTCTCAAAACCCCCTTATCTGCATAGTAAGGCAGCAAAGGAGCGGTCTGGTTTCCATAGGCTTCAAGCCGGGCCCGGACCGTTGTCTCGTTGTCGTCACTGCGGCGGCTAAATTCCGTACTTCCGCAGGTATCACAAACCCCCTCAACTTTGGGGCGTTTAAACGTATCGTGGTAGTTTTCCCCACATTTCGCACAGGCAAACCGGCCGGTGATACGTTTAATGAGGGCTTCCTCATCAACGCGGATTTCAATCACATGATTAAGTCCGCAATTTTTGTCCTCCAGCATTTTGTCCAGCGCCTCAGCCTGGGCAGTGG
>JAZFRG010000244.1:0-11135 GCA_036445535.1 Sphingomonadales bacterium | reverse complement strand
CTGATTACCCAGCAGGGTACCAATATCACCAAAGTTAAACATTCCATCCGTTCGGTCGAACGCGCCCTTCGGAATAACCACTTGGGCGCGGTTCTTTGGTTCACTGGACTATCCGGGGCCGGAAAGTCCACGCTGGCGATTGAGGTTGAACGCCGGTTGTTTGCCAAAGGTTACCAAACCTATGTTCTGGATGGTGACAATGTCCGCCTTGGCCTAAATGCCAATCTTGGGTTTTCGCCCGAAGACCGGGCTGAAAACATTCGCCGTGTCGGTGAGGTGGCTGGGCTATTTAGCCGCGCCGGGATGGTTACTATTACGGCGTTTATTTCCCCTTATAGATCCGACCGTGAACGGGCCAGGAAAGCATCGGAAGGACATTTCCACGAAATTTATATCCATGCTGACGTGGAAACTTGCGAGGCACGCGATCCAAAAGGGCTTTATAAAAAGGCTCGGGCTGGAATAATTTCTGAATTTACCGGGATTTCGGCACCTTATGAGGCGCCTGAAAACCCTGAACTTTTTGTCGATACCACGGACCGAAGCATTGATGAATGTGTTCACCAGATTATGGATTATGTGGATGAAAATCTGGGGGCCAAAACCGCTAGGGCCTGGGCCAAAGAAAAAACCAGCGGTTAGTTATTTCAAATTTTTAATTAGTTGAAGCTGAACGACGTTGATGGTTTTACCCCTAAAACCGCCCTCACAATAGGCCATGTAATAATTCCAGGTTCGCCTGAAGGTTTCGTCAAACCCTTTGGGTAAACGGTCACCCTGGTAAGCCTTTTCAAACCTTTTGCGCCACTCCTTCAAGGTTTTCGCATAGTGGTTGCCATAGGTTTTTGCCTTTCCCCAGGTCAACCCGGATTTGGCTACCTGGTCGTGGAGCGCGGCCATTGAGGGCAACATGCCGCCAGGGAAAATGTAGGTCTGAATAAAATCGACATCCTTCCTATAGGTTTCGAAAACATCGTCATCAATCGTAATAATTTGCAGGGCTGCTTTTCCGCCAGGTTTCAAAACCTGATGGATTTTTGAGAAATAATCCGGCCAGTAGTCTTCGCCA
This sequence comes from Sphingomonadales bacterium, assembly GCA_036445535.1. GTDB lineage: Bacteria > Pseudomonadota > Alphaproteobacteria > Sphingomonadales > SMXR01 > SMXR01. Next base: position 10,066 of record JAZFRG010000244.1, on the reverse strand, counting down.
ACAGCTTCAAACATTTCAATCGAAACGACGTGGTCAAATGTTTCCTTTACGTCCCGATAATCCTCAAAACGGATATTAACTTTATCTTCCAGACCAGCTTTTTTCATTCTCTTCTGAGAATATTTAAGTTGTTCCCGCGAAAGCGTAATGCCGGTGACCGAGGCCTCAAATTCCCGGGCCGCAGTTTCGGCAAAGCCACCCCAGCCGCAGCCAATTTCCAAAATTCGCTCCCCTGGCCTTACTTGCAAAAGTTTTAAGAGTTTCCGGTATTTTTGTTTCTGGGCAACTTCCAGTGAGTTATCGCTTTTTTCAAAAACTGCCGAGGAATAGGTCATGGATGGATCAAGCCAAGCTTCATAAAAATCGTTCCCCAGATCATAATGAAACTGGATGTTTTTCCGACTACCCTTTTTGGAATTGGCCTGGAATTTGTGCTTTAGGCGGTTCATGGTTTTTAACCAACGGGTTCCGCGAAACCCCTTTTCAAAAGTTTTTTGGTTTACAGCAAAAAGTTCCACCACAGCAACCAGATCGGGGGAGGTCCATTCTCCCAAAATAAAACCTTTTGCGCCACCAACGGTGCCGCCCAGCAAAAGCCGTTGCATAGCCCGCCAACGAAGCACATCAATTCTGGCGTTTGGACCCTTCTTAGAGCCCTTAATAATTTGCTTTCTACCATTGGGATAAGTCAGGATAAGGGAGCCCCTTACCATTCGACTTTCAAAGGCGCGCCGAAACTTTTCCGGGCCGATAGCAAAAAACTTTCGGGCCAACGCCCCGCCAGTCGTTACCATCCCCCCAGCGGAGGTCAGGTTTTTGGCTTTATTGTTCGAATTTGACATGTTTTTGTTTCCCGAAACCATTTTACCCTAAACGCGTAATAAAATAAATATGGGATTGGTATGGTTCCCTGACAAGTTTTTGCCAAAAATGAATTTTAAAACCTCTCAAAGGGGGTTAAGAAGGAAGAACTTTCAGGAGACAGATTTTGGCACGATTTTCTTATGTAAATGGTTCATTTTTACCCCACGAACAAGCCGTAATCCCAATTGAAGACCGTGGTTTTCAGTTCGCCGATGCGGTTTACGAAGTCGTGCCCTTTTTTAATCGAACTTTAATGGATTTTGACCCCCATTTTACCCGGCTTGAGCGCTCGCTATCTGAGTTGTCCATAAAAAACCCGCTAACTTTGGAAAAGGCCCGGAAGATTTTCCAGAAAATGATTGAACTGAACGAATTTTCAGAGGGGATTATTTATTTGCAGATTACCCGGGGCACAGCAATTCGCGATCACGGGTTCCCCGATCCTACAGTTGTTCCAAATGTTGTCGCCACTGCAAAAGCTCTGGATATGGATCAAATAAGAAAGAGATTGCAAAGCGGCGTTGGCGTTATTTTGGTTCCGGAAAACCGCTGGCGGCAGGTTGAGATCAAAAGCACCTCGCTCCTTGGCAATGTGCTTGCCAAGGAAGAGGCCAAACAAGCCGGTTGCTATGAAGCGGTTTTTGTGGATTTGGAGGGAAACATTACCGAGGGGACATCCACAAATGCCTGGATGGTTAATAACCAAGGTGTTTTGAAAACCAGGAGGGCTAGTGGACAAATTCTAAGAGGTATTACCAGAGGATCAATTTTGGAAGGTTTGCAAGGTGGTTCATTTGGGTTTGAGGAAGCAAGTTTCAGTCGCTTAGAGGCCGAAGCTGCAAACGAATTTTTCCTTACAAGTGCCACCAGCCTGGTAATGCCCGTGGTCAGACTTAATGATAAAGAAATTGGAAATGGCAAGGTTGGCCCGGTTACCAAAACTTTGCAGGATGATTATTATAAATATATTGAAACTAAGACCGCCTATAAGATTTTTTGATTATTCTTCGTTGAAAGAACCGTCTTTTTCGTCTTCATCCTCGTCTTTTTTTATGCCCAGGAAATTTATTTTTATCTCACCATTATCCACTTCAATTCGCTAGCGTGAGCCATCAAATTGACGCTGGCTCCAAATACCTTTTTCCAGCCCCTCATCCCCGCCCAAAATAAAAATGCGGCGCAATTCGGGGTCCATATCCCTTAAAGTAGAAACCATGGTTTCGTGGATGGAGCCTTGAATTTCAATTTGAAGTCCGCGGATTTCCTCCAAGGCTTCATTTAAGGCCTCTTCGTCAATTTCAAATCCCTCCATGAGGTCTTGAAACCTTATCCGGGCCTGAAAAAGATTTTCATAATTTTCCGCCACTTCATCCTTATGAATACGGAAATTTTTTTCAAACTCTTCTCTAATTTGCGGAGGCAGGTCCGGGGGCAGGCCACCCAGATTTATAGTTGGTATAGGACGATCTAAGGGGGTGTCCGGTGTGCCCAAAAATTTGGCAAACAAAAACCCGGCCAAAAAAACGTTCAGGGCCGCTGATCCTAAAAGTAAATTACGCATCCAGGAGGTGGGTGTTTTTCTGGTTTCCTGAACGGCCATTAACCCAGGTCCTCAACATCCTTATCAAGATCAGAATTTTCCAAAAAATAATCTGTGGCGTCAAGTTCAACAATATTTTGAGATTCTTCAATGCTGGCGGTATAGCCAAGCCAAATTCCCAAGAACCCCACCGCGGCAACGCCTAGCCCTTGCGGGATCAGGGTTTTTGCAGGGAAAAACCCTTTCATAAATTCACCAAAGGTGGTTGGCGCGTTTTCGCCTAGACTGCGGCTGGCAAAGGGGATGGTAGCCAGACGCTTCAAATAGGTTTCATCTGCAGGAACGGCACCAGGCAAATCGCTCAAAGCGGCATCTAGGGCGGTGGCAGAATTAAAAAATGCCTGGGCCTCATCACTCTTTTTCAAAAGGTCAAGCGCCCCGCCCCGCTCGGCCACCGGCCAACGGGAAACATCGGTGCCGTAAGCGGACACCAGGGCCTTAAATCTTTTAACGGTCATTTTCATATCTCTTCTCATACCTTTGTCTTGGTTTGGCGTCTAGAGGACCTCTTTTAAAAGCTCTTCCAGATTTTTTCGCCCGCGGGTTAAGAGCGATTCCAACGCTTTCAATTTCAACCCTAAAACCTCCGCCGCCTCTTTGTTCGATAACTCTTCAAAATAACACAGCGTAATGGCGGCGCGCTGGCGGTCGGGTATTTCTTTTAGCGCTTTTTGGATAACCAATCCCCGCTGGGCTTTGGCGTAGTCCTCATCAGGGGTCGCCCGATCATCCGCTTTTTCAAAATCTTCCGGCAGCGCCACCGGCTTTTTCTTTCGTTTCACATCCAGGCACCGGTTCATTACCACCCTGTAAAACCAGGTTGTAAATTTTGACTTAGCGGGGTCAAATTTATCCGCATGAAGCCATAATTTTGCGAAAGCGTCCTGTACGATGTCCTCCGCTTCGACCCTGTTGCCCATGATCCGCTCGGCAAATGCCAGGTGCATATTGACATGGCGGGTCATTAAAATCTGGAAGGATTGCTGGGATCCCTCCGCGATACGGGCAGCCAGCGCTTCATCGCTTAAACCGTCCATTTGGGAAGCATTATCGCCGGTCCCAGCCGATTTTCTCGCTTCCCTTTGCACTCAATTCCGCCCTGGCTTTTTCAAATTTCCGAGCCTTTATACAATATTATACGCAAAAAGGCGATTTGCCCTTCGCTAAAAGATAAAAAAAAGCATAGAAATCAAAAGGTTATTTTACTTCCCAGGTACGCCCGCTATGCATCATTTTCTCTAAGCTGGCATCGGGTTTTTTCCGGGAAATGGCCTTTATTTGGCCGGTTATTGCCGTTTCAAAGGATTCCGCGGGGTCACAGAACAAAACGCCAAGCACCATCGGGAAGTCAGGGGGGTGAATATTGGTTAGCATTTGTGCCAAGATCGGGTTGGTTTCGTCGTGGACCAGAACATCGTCAAGGGTATGGCCATTTTCGCCAATTTTAATCACTTCAAGTGCCAATTTATCCCGATTTAGGGACAAGCCTTTGTCCTTTTCCTTGCCGAATAACAAAGGTTCACCGTGGTGGGCGTTGAGTTGTCGCTCAGCGGCAACATCCCGATTGGTAAAGTCAGCAAAAACTGCATCATTGAAAACAATACAGTTTTGGAAAATTTCCACAAAACTGGCCCCTTTGTGGTCCTTGGCGCGGCGGAAAACCTCGGGCATATGTTTTTGGTCAGTATCAATGGTGCGGGCAACAAAACGGCCGCCCGAGCCCAACGCAAACGAGCACGGGGAAACCGGCCGCTCAATGGATCCAAACGGCGTGGACGGCGAACGTGTGCCCGGCTGTGAGGTGGGTGAATACTGGCCTTTTGTAAGGCCGTAAATTTCATTGTTAAACAGCAGAATATTTAAATCAACATTTCGCCTTAGCATGTGCAGCATATGGTTGCCGCCAATGGATAACCCATCGCCATCGCCGGTAACCACCCAGATGTCCAAGTCGGGATTGGCCAACTTCAAACCTGTTGCCACCGCCGGTGCCCTACCATGGATAGTGTGAAAGCCGTAGGTTGCCATGTAATAAGGAAACCTTGAGGAGCAACCAATCCCAGAAACAAAAACAGTGTTTTCGGGGGTTGCATCCAACTCGGGCAGGGTTCTTTGCAGGCACTTCAGGATAGCATAATCGCCGCACCCCGGACACCAGCGCACCTCCTGGTCGGAGGCAAAGTCTTTTGCAGTTAATTTTTCAGGTTGAACGGGTTTGGTCATTGTTGTGCCTATTTCAGGTTTTCTCTAATAGTGGACATAATATCACGGATTTTGAAAGGTTGCCCGGAAACCTTGTTCAAGGGCACCAAATCCAAAAGGAAGCGATCCTTCAACAGGGTAGCAAGCTGGCCCATGTTCATTTCCGGAACCAAAACCTTTTTATAGCCCTTCAAAAGACTTTCCAGGTTTTTCGGGAACGGGTTTAAATAACGGATGTGAACGTGGCTGACATTATGGCCTTCGGCGCGCATTCGGCTGACGGCCTGGTAGATCGGTCCAAAGGTTGAGCCCCAGCCAACAACGACCAAATCACCTTTTTCCTCGCCCAGGGCGATGGCCTGTTCGGGGATATCATTTTCAATTCCTTGAATTTTACCGGCCCGCATCTCGGTCATTTTCTGATGATTGGCAGGATCATATGAAATATGACCATCCTCAAAACCTTTTTCCAAGCCCCCAATACGGTGTTCCAATCCTTTGGTTCCAGGTTTGGCCCAAGCCCTTGCCAGGGTTTTTTTATCGCGCCTGAAGGGATTAAATTCTTCCTCGCTGTCAGAGGCAGGCTCAAAGCTCACAGGGAAAGGTTTGATCGAAGCCAGGTCGGGAAGCTTCCAGGGCTCTGCAGCATTGGCGATATAGCCATCGGTTAAAAGCATCACCGGGGTCATGTATTTTGTCGCAAGGCGAATCGCTTCAATGGCGACAAAAAAACTATCCCCGGGGCTACAAGTGCTGATCACCGGCATGGGTGCTTCGCCGTTTCGGCCATAAATGGCCTGATACAAATCCGATTGTTCGGTTTTGGTGGGAAGCCCGGTTGATGGTCCGCCGCGCTGAGAGTTGATAATCACCAACGGTAGCTCGGTCGAAATTGCAAGCCCAATGGCCTCGCCTTTAAGGGCAATCCCCGGGCCTGATGATGAGGTAACCCCAAGTGAGCCACCAAAAGAAGCACCCATGGCCGAACAAATAGCAGCAATTTCATCTTCTGCCTGGAAGGTAATGACCCCGAACTCTTTCATGTTGGATAGCAAATGAAGAATAGAGGAGGCTGGGGTGATCGGGTAAGACCCAAAAACTAATTGCAATTCAGCTTTTTCTGCGCCTGCGACAAGACCCCAGGTCAAGGCTTCGGCCCCGGTTACAGTTTTATAAACCCCAGGTTCGGTTTTCGCCGGCCCAATTTGATAGCGCTTAATCCCGATCGACATTTCTGCGGTTTCGCCAAAAGCATGTCCTGCGTTAAGCGCGGCGATATTGGCATTAGCAATTTCCGGTTTTTTAGCAAATTTTGTCTTTAGCCAGTCGGCAATAGGGGTACGGTCTCTGTCAAACATCCACAGCATCAAGCCTAACGTCCACATGTTTTTGGAACGAAGCGCCTCTTTGTTGGAAAGCCCAAATTCTTTTACCGAGGCCAACGTCATGGAGCTGATATCCAACTCAATAATCTGAAACTTTGCCAATGAATCGCCTTCCAAAGGGTTGCTTTCATACCCCGCCTTTTGAAGGTTTCGTTTGGTAAAGGATCCGGTATCAACCACTAAAAGCCCGCCCTCGCGAAGAAGTTCCTGGTTCACCTTTAGAGCGGCAGGGTTCATCGCCACCAAAACATCGGGGTCATCACCCGCGGTCATGATGGTGGTCGAACCAAAATTTATCTGAAAAGCCGAAACCCCGAACGTGGTGCCGACGGGGGCTCTAATTTCAGCCGGGAAATCCGGAAAGGTCGCCAGGTCGCTACCCGCCAGGGCGGTTGAGGTGGTAAACTGGGCACCGGTTAATTGCATGCCGTCGCCAGAATCGCCGGCAAACCGGACGACCACTGATTCTAGTTTTTCGAAATCAATCGCTTTGGGATTTGAAACTTTATTCATTCCTGTTTTTCCGAACCCTTTAAGGGTCACTTTTTGCTCACAAGGGGTTAGATTAGCGGGTCTCTTTTTGGGAGGCAAAGAAAAAAGACCAAAAAGGTATTTTATAGGATTTCCAAAACGCTTTCCGGTGGCCTGCCAATGGCAGCTTTTTCACCTTTAATAACGATCGGGCGTTCAATTAGAATTGGATCCTTGACCATAGCTTCAATTAATTGATTCCTGGAAAGGTCAAGGTTATCCAGCCTGTTTTCCTTATAGGGGCCTTCCCCTTTTCTCATCAGGTCCCTGGGTTCCAAGTTCAAACTGGCCAAAACTTTATCAATTTCTGCTGCGCTGGGAGAGGTTTCAAGGTAGTTGATAACGTTAAAATTAATTCCTTTATCCTCTAAAATTGCCAAAGTTGCCCGGGATTTGCTGCACCTTGGGTTATGCCAGATTGTTACGCTCATTTTAAAAGTTCCTTGATCAAAAAAAGTTTTTTACTCTTTTAATTGGGGAAGTCAACCATCGATTCCCTTGCCCACGGCCTCTGAAATGGATTTAAATCCGCCTTCCAGCAACAGGGTCGCCAAACCCTTGGAAATTTCATTAGCCAAGCCCGGGCCCTCGTATACTAGGCCTGTATAAAGCTGGACCAAAGAAGCACCGTTCAGAATTTTCTGATAGGCCTGCTGGGCGTTCGCTACCCCACCGACCCCAATTAAAGTGAGTTTGCCTTTGGATAATCTATAAGCCTCAGCCAAAAGGGCTGTGGACATATCGAACAGGGGTTGGCCAGAAAGGCCCCCTGATTCATTTTTCTCTGAAGATAAAAGACTACCGGGCCGGGTGATTGTTGTATTGGAAATTATCAGGCCGTCGACCTTAAATTTTAAGGCAATGTCGACAATATCCCCGAGCTGGGTGGTACCTAGGTCTGGAGCAATCTTAATCAAAAGAGGGGTTTTTTTTCTCCCCAAATTTGATTTTTTTAGGGCCCTGCTTACCGCGCCGACGAGTTTGGTTAGTTGGTCTTTGGCCTGAAGGTCGCGAAGGCCCGGGGTATTAGGGGAAGAGATATTTATCGTAAAATAATCGGCTTGGGGGGCAAATTTCTCAATTCCCAAAACATAATCAGAAATTGGTTCAGTGGAATTTTTATTAGCACCAATGTTTATCCCCAGAACGCCTGGCCTTCTTCCCTTGGGGCAGGCGTTTAAGGAATCTAGGGCAACCTCATAGCCTTGATTATTAAACCCGAGCCGGTTTATGACGGCAAAATCTTTTTTAAGCCGGAAAATTCTGGGCTTGGGATTTCCGATCTGGGGTTTGGGGGTTAGGGTGCCAACCTCAACAAAGCCAAACCCAATATCAAAAAGCGCAGAAGGGACTTTAGCATCCTTATCATAACCTGCGGCTATTCCAATTGGGGTCTTAAAGAACAAGCCAAAAACATCTGTTTCCAGAATAGGGTCGACAAAATTTGAGCCCGACCGGGGTAAAATTCTAAGGCCGAAAAGGGAAAGCGAATGCGCGGCCTCAGGAGGCAATGCCATCAACAAAGGTCTGAAAATTTTATATAATTTGCCCACATCTCACTTTCGTTGTTAAAATAGCCCCCAAACTCTACAATTTCCAATCATAAATTGGAAACATTGCTTGGCTTCAAAGGCAAGGCTTGATAAACAACCAAAGTCAAAAAAAAAGATTCAAACGGGAAAACAAAATGGCAAAGGTCCTAATCCTCATATTGATGGTGTCGGTGATTTCAGGCTGTTCTAAAAAGAACAAGCAATTGATTAGGGCTGGTGAACGCTCGGAAGAGGAAATAGCGCAACTAGAAAATTTAGCGCCAATAGACCCGCAGGCACTTTTTCTTTTTGAAAATAAACAAAACCCGGACATTATTGTCAGGCCCAGTGGCCTTCAGATCAGGATCATTAAAAAAGGAACGGGAAATATCCCGACCGCGCGCTCAACCGTCACTGCCTTCTACCATGGGACTTTAACCGACGGGACAGTATTTGACACGACCCGTGATGATGGGCAGCCCTTTACCTTTCCTATTGTGGCAGTGATCAAGGGGTGGCAAGAGGCGCTCTATTTAATGCAAGAAGGGGCTATTTATCAGGTCTTTATTCCTGCCGACCTTGCCTATGGCAATGCCGGTGCTGGAACCAGTGTGCCTCCAGGGGCAACTTTAATTTTTGAGGTCGAACTTTTAAGCGTTCAACAACCCTTAAAAGAAGCTAAAAAATAAATAGCAAAAACCCCTCTTTTAACTTTTGAAATTTGGCAATGACGCGATTTTCAGGCAAATCTGTTTTAATTACGGGTGGCACCTCAGGCCTTGGTGCGGCCACGGCTATTGTTTTTGCAAAGGCAGGTGCAAAGGTGGCAATTTGCGGCAGAGAAGAAGCCTTAGGCCTTGAAGTTTTATCTGAAATTGAAAGCCTTGGAGGAGCAGGGTTCTTATCGGTAGCTGATGTTTGCTCGGTCCCCGAGATGGAAAGCTTTGTTATAGATGTCGTGGCTAAACACGGCGGACTGGATATTGCTATCAACTGTGCCGGGCGCAATAACCCGCCTAACCGGTTGGCCGATATTCCGCCCGCGGAATTTCAGAATGTTCTCCTGACCAACTTGGGCGGCGTTTTTAATGCCATGCGCGCAGAAATTCCAGAATTAGAGAAAACAGGCGGGGTAATTATCAATGTCGCCTCTATTTTAAGTGAAATCCCCTCCGGTTGGATGGCCGCCTATAGTGCCAGTAAAACGGCTGTGGTAGCCCTGACCCAAAGCGCTGCCGAAGATTACCGGGACCGGGGTATCAGGATCTACGCACTTTCACCGGGGCCGATGGCCACACCCATGTATGAGCAAGCTTTAAAAGACATTGGCACCCATCCCGAAAAATATGCCGGCGGCCTTCCCGATAAAGGAAGAGCCATGGACCCGGCCAGGGTTGCCGAGGAAATTTTAGACCTTGCCGACCCAAAAACCGGGCCGAAAAGTGGCACGAATCTAATTTTTGATACCACCCACCCAAGGTTTTAGTTGACGCGCCCCTGGTCGGTGGCCCCATACTGTATCCATGAATATTGTCGTAAAATGGTTTAAAACCAACTTATCCAACCGACAGGTCGTGGTTCTGGTTGGATTTTTAGCGCTGGCCTTTTTCTCGCTTTATTTTTTTGGTGACATGATTGCCCCGGTTTTGGCTGCGGTGGTTATTGCCTTTTTATTGGATGGCCTGGTGAAAAGGCTAACAAAACGTGGCATGCCCCACCTGCTTTCGGTAATTATTACGTTTGTTTCCTTTTTGGTCGGGGCGTTTCTGATCTTCTTTGCTGTTTTGCCCCCGATTGCCGCTCAGGTCGGGAATTTTGTGGCCTCGCTGCCGGGAATGGTCACCAACCTTAACGAACAAGCTTCAAAATTGCCCGAACTTTTGCCGGGGATCGTTGACCAGGCCTGGGTAGATGGTTTAATGGCCGGCCTTCAAAATGAAATTCTCGAATTG
>JAZFRG010000243.1:0-5776 GCA_036445535.1 Sphingomonadales bacterium | reverse complement strand
AAGAGCATTAAACATTTTTTGGGCGACCCCGGCCTGGCCAGCCAATCCAAGTCCTACCACGGTTAGTTTGATAACCTCAGCATCTGTGACAATTTCGCTGTACCCTGGCTTTTCCCTAGCCTCTTTAATTAATTCCAGGGCTTTTTCAAGCCATTCTTTATCCACTGTAAAGGTCAGGTCGGCAAGCCCTGGTTCGCGGCTGATGTCCTGGACAATTAAATCAACCGAAATATTGTGGTCCGCCAGGGGCTTAAAAATTGCCGCCACCGCGCCCGGTTCATCGGGGATCCCTATTACCGAGACCTTGGCCTCGCTGTCCGAACAGGCAATCCCGCTTACAACCCTGCCATGGTTTAAGTCTTTTTCATGTACAATCATGGTTCCCGGCCTGTTTTCATAGCTGGTCAAAACCTGGATTGGTACCTGGTAGCGCATGGCAATAACCACCGCTCGGTGGTGCATAACCTTGGCACCAACCGCCGCCAGCTCTAATATCTCAGAGTAGGATATAGCATTTAGTTTACGTGCGGTGGGGACAAATTTGGGGTCGGTGGTATAGATCCCCGGGACATCGGTATAAATGTCGCATCTTTTGGCCTTTAAAGCGGCCGCTAGAGCGACCGCGGTAATGTCAGACCCGCCCCGGCCCAGGGTGGTGATCCGGCCCTCTTTCGTGACCCCCTGATAGCCAGCGATAACCGGGATTTCTCCCGATTTAAGGCTGGCTTTTAAATTTTCAGCATGAACTTTCTTAATTTTTGCCTCCCCGGCCTCGCTTGAGGTAACAATTGGCACCTGCCAGCCCATCCATGAACGCGCGGCAAGTCCCATGCCCTCCAGGGTCAGGGCAAAAATTCCGGCAGAAATTTGCTCACCCGCAGCGGCGGCGACATCATGCTCTTTTGGGTTGCTTCCAAGCCCTGAACTTTTCAGGGTTTTCAAGATGTCTGCGGTGACCCCGGCCATGGCAGACACTACGACCACCGGGGTATCACCCTCCTGGACACATTCAAGGACCCGCTCGGCAGCATTTTTAATGTGATCCAGGTCGGAGAGGCTGGTGCCGCCAAATTTTTTAACGATTATCGCCATTTAAAGTTTTTAAAACCCCTTGGTTTTTAAGTTTTCAGTGGCTTTACGCGCTAATCAATTAAGATTACTCATAGGTTCTTGAAAAAATTGTGACAAGCAAAAGGATTATTTTTTTTAAATGACTGGCAAGTCCGAGACCAAAAACCCCAAAGCGGCCTCGATTGATCAACGCGAAGTTGAAAATTTTGCAGCCATGGCCGACACCTGGTGGGATCCTGCCGGGCCGTTTAAACCCCTGCATAATTTAAACCCCGCGCGGCTTTCCTATATCCGCCGGGTTGTCTCGGACCACTTTGGCCCGGGTGACAAAAAGGACCAGCCCTTAAAAGGGTTAAAAGTCCTTGATATTGGCTGCGGGGGCGGATTGTTGTCTGAACCGATGGCCAGGCTAGGGGCTGATATCACGGGCATTGATGCCGCGGAAAAAAATATTAAAATCGCCAGCCTCCATGCCAAAAAATCAAAACTGAAAATTAATTACCAGGCAATTGCCGGCGAAGATTTGGCGAAAACAGGGGCGCGGTTTGATGTCATTTTAAATATGGAGGTTTTAGAGCATGTCGCCGACGTTGGCTCGTTCGTGGGTGCCTGCGCCACTTTGCTTAAAAAAGAGGGCTGCATGTTGTTTTCAACCATCAACCGAACGCCAAAGTCGTACCTTTTTGCGATTGTTGGTGCCGAGCATATTTTGCGCTGGCTGCCCAAGGGCACGCACACCTATGAGAAGTTTTTAAAACCCTCGGAACTGGATGCCGCGTTTCGTGCCGCCGGATTGGGCTTGAGTGACTTAAAGGGGTTTATTTATAATCCCTTGAAGGGTAGCTGGTCGTTGGGCGATGATTTATCGGTTAATTATATAGGTAAGGTGGTTCCTGATTAGGGATCAGATTAATGAGTCTGAACCCTGGCCCTAAGCATCGGTCCGGGGTTTTTTGATGCCGGGCAGGGGGAAAACCTCGATGCCTTCTTCCATCAGCTCAACCGATTCTTCGAAACTCGCTTCGCCGTAAATGCCCCGCGTGGGCTTTTCGCCGTAGTGCATCCGGCGCGCTTCTTCGGTAAAACTTTCGCCGACGTATTCGCAATTTTCCTCAACGTGCCCACGGACCTTTTCAAGGACGGTTTCAAGCTCATCCTGAAGGTCGGGCGGCAGGGTGGCGTAACCCAAACTTTCCGGTTCAAACTCGGAGGGCTTGCGGGGCTTGGTTTTCTGTTTGGCCTTTTTGCTAAGGTTGGGCGCCATGACAGCTTTTTCAACGTCGTTGGAGCCACACACCGGGCATTCAATAGAACCGTGGCCATGCTGGTCATCAAAGGCGGCGCTGGAATTAAACCAGGCTTCAAAAACGTGGTCGAGGTGGCATTTCAAATCGAATAGGATCATAGGTTTAAGTGCTCAGTTTTTTGTCGTGTTTCAAAGCCGGGATCATTGTCCGGGCCTTTTCAATTTTTGTCAAATCAAGGCTAACCACAAAGGCCCCCTGATCGACGGTCCCCGCATCTAGCAGAACCTCACCCCAGGGATCAACCACTAATGTATGGCCAAAGGTTTCGCGGCCATTTGAATGCCGCCCGGCCTGCGCCGGGGCCAGAACAAAACACCCGGTTTCAATCGCCCGAGCGCGCAAAAGGGTATGCCAGTGGGCCGCTCCGGTAACTTTGGTGAAACTGGAAGGCACCGCGATGATCCGGGCGCCCATGTGGGCCAGCCGCCGATAAAGGTAAGGGAATCTGAGATCATAACAAATTGAAAGCCCAAGGGTGCCAAAAGGGGTCGTAGTAACCACCGGCTTTTTTCCCGCTTTGTAGGTCGATGATTCGCGGTAGCTTTCACCGTCCTCAAGGTCGACATCGAACATATGTATTTTGTCGTAGCGGGCTCTTATGCCCCCTGGTGATATTAAAAATGAGCGGTTAACCAGCTTGTCATCTCCGACCTTAATCGCCAGTGAGCCGATTAAAAGCCAAACCTTTAAATCGCTGGCCAGGGCTTTGAAAGCTGCCAGCGCCGGATCGGTTTCCTCAAAGTGGGTGTTTTCAAAAAGATTTTTTTTACGCTGTTCAAAAATTCCCGTCATTTCCGGGGTCAGGATAAAGTCTGCGCCCTTATTCCGGGCTTCTTCGATAAGGGTGCTGGCACTTTCAATGTTCTCGGGAACGCGCTCAGAGGCGCACATTTGAATTAGACCAACGCTTAGTCCGGTTTTCATTATCCTGCTAGTAGGTCATCCAGTTTGCCAGCGTATTCCAGATCGTGGAGTTCATCCGAACCGCCAATACTTTTGCCGCCAATAAAAATTTGCGGGACGGTATACCGTTTTGCCCGCCTTTCCATCTCGGTTCGTTTTTTGGCGCTGAAGGTGATATCAACTTCATCGTACTTGATGCCCTTTTTCCTCAACAACGCCTTGGCCCGGTAACAATACCCACAAAGCGCCGAACTATAAATTTCTACTTTTACCAACTTTTTTTCCCTTGCTTTTTTTTACTTTAGTTTTTCCGGTGGTCTTTTTTCTCATGGGCTCAACAACCCTGGCCAAGGTCAGCACATAAATGGTTTTTGCCCCGGCCTTTTGCAGGGCCTTTGTACAATTGTCAACCGTAGCCCCGGTGGTAAAAACATCATCAATTAATAAGACGGTTTTGCCTTTAAGTAAAATTTTATCTTTTTTGTCAACGGCAAAAGCTTTGCTAACATTTTTCTCCCGCTGGCGGCGGTTCAACCCGCCCTGGGTTCTGGTGTTTTTGGTGCGCTTTAAAATAAACGGGTTGGCGGGAATAGCGGTCAGGGTTTCAAGCGCCCCGGCTAACAAGGCCGACTGGTTAAATTTTCTGGAAAACAGCCGCCTGCCATGAAGCGGCACCGGGATAATGATATCGACCTCTGAAATGAAATCCGAGGCTGCCTGGGCGAGCCACTTTGACATGGTTTCAAGCCCCTCGGTGCGGCCCCCGTATTTGAACGACAAGACAATCGGCCGGCTGTCCTGGTTATAGGCGATCGCCGATCTGGCACTTTTGAATCTGGGCTTTTGCTGATGGCACGAGGCACACAGGACGCCCTCGGGCATGTCGTGGGAAAACGGGAACCCGCAAGAGGAACAATATGGTTCGGTAATAAAATTCAGGCCCGCCCAGCAGGGTGGGCACAGGCCGCCCTGGACCTCAACCTCCTGGCCACAACCAAAGCACAGCGGCGGCAAGAGAAAATCCAGCGCCCCCCTAAATAAAGGCCCTACCGAAAACGCAGCTTCACTTTTCATCTTGTCCACCGTAATACATACCTCTTGGAGCACTTTAAGAGGAATGATGAGCAACGGCTACACCATATTTGATCGCCCGCTGATTCGCCAAAGGTCTAGGGCCCGTGATCCGGGGGCCGATTACCTTTTCGTTGAGGGCGCGCTTGGTTTGGCGGAGCGATTATCCGAAATCAACCGGACCTTTAAAGAGGTTTTGACCTTTGGCCCGGGGTTAGCTGAGGATTTTTTCAAAACCAAGCCGGAAAAGCTGGCCAAAGGCCAGGATGAAGAGCTTTTAGGTTTTCCGGAAAACAGTTTTGATCTGGTGATCTCAAACCTGACCCTGCACTGGGTGAATGATCTGCCCGGGACCCTGGTGCAAATCAGGCGCGCCTTAAAACCCGACGGCCTTTTTTTAGCTGTGATGTTCGGCGGCGAAACGCTCGCTGAGCTTAAACAAAGCCTGCTGATGGCCGAAACTGAAATCAGGGGCGGGGTTTCGCCCAGAGTTTCGCCGTTTGTCGAAATCAAGGACGGCGGCCATTTATTGCAGCGCGCCGGTTTTGCCATGCCGGTCACCGATATGGACAAGTTAACCGTCAGCTATGATCACCCTTTCCAATTGATGTCTGAGCTTAGGGCAATGGGGGAAAACAATGCGCTTTTAGAGCGCCAGAAAACCTTCACCGGCAAGGGAACGTTGAACCGCGCCGCGGAAATATACCAGGATCTTTTTAGTGATGCGGAGGGGCGGATTATGGCGTCCTTCCATTTTCTGCACCTTACCGGCTGGGCGCCCGGTCCGGACCAGCCAAAGCCCTTGAAACCGGGCAGCGCCAAGGTTGATCTCAGAGATGTTTTCGGGAAAAAAAGGCCTAAAGCTTTGTCAGGATTTCGGGAATTTTCTAGAAACCAGATGGTGTTGGTAGACGCCAGCGCCGGCGTCCACGAGGAATTTTAGAAATATAATCTAATCTTTAAATTTTGAAATTTGGCACCAATCGGTTTTTTCTTTAAAAGCCGCATTTTTTTCTCTTGTTTCTAAAAGATAGTTAATTTTGCTCTCATCTTCTATCTCACTTTCAAGAAAGTCCAGTGCTTCTTTGGCCTTTTGATTACACATTCTAGCCAGGATACTTACCGAGGTATTGAAAAAAGTGAAATCTTTGGTTGTAGCCACGTTAAGTATTTTTTGAACATCTTCTGGTTCGTCGAAAACTGTCAGAGTAAGCAAAATATAAGTGTAGGTATAAATATCATCGGTTCCAATGTGTTGTAAAACATAAGAATGGATATCTTCTCTGGGAGATTTTAATTCTCCATTACGATCAGCTTGGATCAAAATATTTGCAATCTTAACACGAGGTGCTTCTTTTTTAAGAGAATCCCAAGCAATATCCGGGTACAGGTTTACCCTTTCATTCCACAAATCTGCAATAACT
>JAZFRG010000242.1:0-2069 GCA_036445535.1 Sphingomonadales bacterium | reverse complement strand
TATTGTGCGCCTCGTTCAGATCAGCATCGGTGATCATCCGGCCCTGCTGGTTATAAAGACCTGAAAATTTTTTCAGGGCGTTTACCCCATATCTTGAAAATTGACCTTTCATAACTTCCTCCTATTCGTTCCCATCCTTAGGGTTTGTTATTTTTATCAATCGGCGGCCGCATGCTTAGCCGCGGATCATAAATAATCACCGGCGTAATCCCGCAGGGTAAATGATCTTCCAGTTTTCTAATCAAAGCCGACAAGGTCGCCATATGATGCTGGTGGTGATAGGCACCCATTTCGCCGCCGTCCTCGGCGCCGCTTTTAATGGTTTTATTTGTTGCCGGACTTAAAACCCCTGAGCCGGGCTCACCAAATTCAGCCGCTTTAATTTTTTTATCAGCACTTGAACAGAACTGGAATCCGGCAAAATTAGGCCTGGCGGTGGTGTTGGGGGAAAGCATTATCCCGGGGCAATTGGTGCCCTCAATATCAGGGGGGACCCTTGAAAACCGAATGCAGGCCTTATCCTTGGCACAATCAAAAGCCGTAGCCTTGCCACCCAGAATACTGTCCGAAGCCCAAATACTCCCCACCTCAATTTTTTTCATAACGGTTGAATAATCCAGATAAATCAGGGCTTCGAAACCACAAATTTCTTCAAACAAGCAATTATTCGCGGTTAGTTTGGGGTCCTTAATTTCCGGATCATTAGCATTGGTTTCCAGCACCACTTTTTTGACCGCACAATTTTCCAACTTTAATTGGGCATCGGGTTTGACGGTGATGGTGCCTTTCAACAAAAGATTTTCCAGGGTAACTTTTTTGCCGGGGGGAATTACCGGGTCGCCGGTTAGGATTATTTTGTCCAGGTTTTCGCCGCCGGGAAAATCCTTGGGCGCATATTTTTTTTCCTTCAGTAAGCCCGGGGCAGGCAATTCCAGTAGACCAGGTTCGAAAAATCCAAACGGCGGCGCGACATAAACCAACAGCCGGGTCGGGTTAACCCCGGTCGCCGAAAGCCCGGGCTCGCGCAAATCCGGGGTTACCCGGATCGGGTCTTCATAACTGCCTGGAAAACAGGGCGCGCCTTTTTCTGAGGTCATTTTCCAAATCAGTTCAAAGCTCTGCCTGGATCCGGCTGCGTCCCGGAATGCTTTTTTAAAGCGATGCAGAATGTCCCCTGGACCTGTGGTTTCCACTGCCCGGGTTAGCAACCGCAGGTCCGGGGTGCCGCTTGGCAGGAAGTGATGTTCGGCAATAACCGGCGGGTAGTCTGAGTTTAGCTCCGGGTTCAATTTATGGGAAAACGGCGGCAGCCAGTTTCGGGGCGTGGTTAGGGTTTTCCGCCAGCCCTCAATGGCAACCCCCTCGGCCCCGGAAAGCACATCAGCAATGGCATCCACGACGCTTAAGGTTCCCTTTCCCTTGCGCCAGGTTACAGCGTTTGCCAATTCAACTTTACGAATTTCCTCATTGGGACTTTCTAGCTGGGCCCCAACTACATCTGCCATGTAAGGGGTAACCCAGGACTGCATGGATTTATTTTCATCAATCGGTTCGGCAAAAGAATCCGTATAAAGCTGTTTCAAGGTTGCGCGGACCAGATCAAGCAAATCCCCAAAGCCATGCAAATAGGCTTCAAGATCACCGACTTCGCCTTTGACAGAAACATCGCGAAAGCGGTATTCCTCCGGCAATTCGGCGTTTAAAAGACGCCCGGTTCTTGAACGTTCTGCGGTCATTTGAAAGCCTCTGGTTTGAGGACAATATCCCCTGGTCGCTCAAGATGAATAATTTGCCCCGGTTTGGCATGGATGGTTCTAAAGGGTCCCTCCTCTGGGAAGTATGTCCTGGCTTTCCGGTCCAGATCAGCCCCGAAGAAAGCATCCCGGACCGCCTCGACCCCCTCAACATTTTCAAGGATCGCT
Source organism: Sphingomonadales bacterium (assembly GCA_036445535.1). Classification (GTDB taxonomy): domain Bacteria; phylum Pseudomonadota; class Alphaproteobacteria; order Sphingomonadales; family SMXR01; genus SMXR01. The sequence goes on along the minus strand of JAZFRG010000242.1, from coordinate 147 downwards.
AAAACGTTGCCGATATAAAGGGACTGGCCAAGTTCTCGATTAACGATAGAGAAATTTTCCAAAAGCGCCTTTTCAGCGGCTTCCAGGACCAGGTCAATGTCGTAGGCGGCTTTGTCGACAAGAATTGTGGCAAAGCAGGGAACAGCC
>JAZFRG010000241.1:0-19899 GCA_036445535.1 Sphingomonadales bacterium | reverse complement strand
AGTGCAGGTCGTTTGGACCTGGGGGCCTTGGAAAACAACCAGGCAACCCCTCTTCCGGTTTGGCGAAGCAAAAGAATAATCACAGCGGCACCAACGACAAAGCCGGTGGCGGTATATTTCCAGGGGGAAAGATAAACCGCTAAGCCCATAACGACCGCTATAAGGGCCAACATGAGAAAAATGTATTTCCATTCCGGCCGGACTTTTTCATGGGCAACCAGATCCCGCATCATCTGAATCGGGGAAATTTTCTTGGCCAGCGCCAACGGCCAGATTGAAAAAATCATCGAAACGAAAAGCCCATAAACGGCGGCCAGAATAAGCGGGCTCCAGGTTAGGGTAAAGCCAACCTCGACCGGCAAGGCGCTGCCAATAAGCCCAACGATAATAAACGCCCCAAGGACCCCGGCAAGAAGCCCAACCAGGATTGCAAAAATTGAAAAAATCCCGACCTGGGTTAAATAGGTTTTAAAAATCAGAGACGAATCCGCACCGAGAATTTTCATGGTCGCAATCACCTTGGTTTTGCCACGCATATAATTGCCAACCGCATTGCCAACCCCAACCCCGCCAACCAACAGCGCGGTCAGGCTAATGAGCGTTAGGAACATTCCCATATTATCGACAAAGCGCCTGACCCCCGGGGCACCGCCATCACGATCCCGGACCCGCCAGGTCGCCTCAGGAAAGGCAGCAGATAGATTATCCTGCCAGGCCAGAATATCGACCTCTTGCGGCAGCCGTATTTTATAATGATGATTATATAATGACCCCGGTGAAATAAGCCCTGTTTCTAAAACAGCCTTGCCAGAGATCATCACCGTTGGACCCCACAAAAAACCTTCGTTGGAGCGATCGGGTTCGGTTTCAATAAGAGCACGGATTTCAAAAGTTAAGTTTCCAAGCTCAACCGTATCCCCGACACCAACTTCCAAACGCTCACCAAGAAACGGATCAATGGCAATGCCATAATTGGTGCCGTCATGGGCAAAAACTTGCAACCCATCAATTGGAGGATTGAGCACAAGGTCACCATATAAGGGGTAAAGGTCATCAACACCCTTCAGTTCAACCAGCGTTCTTTTATCGGTTTGGGGCGACCTGATAACACCTCTTAACCGGATGCTTTCGGAAACCTCGGCACCATCACTAATAAATTCCAACTCATCCGGGGTTGCCCCCCGTTGAAAAAGCCTTAGTTCAATATCGCCCCCCAGAAGCGTTTGCCCCTGTTCGGTCAGGCTGGTCCGGATACTGTCGGTTAGACCGCCAACAGCGGCAATCGCGCCAACCCCTAATATCAGGCAGGCGAGAAAAACCTTGAAACCCTTAACGCCGCCCCGAAGTTCCCTAAGGGCAAACCGCAGCGGCAGGGGGAAATTTGAAAAGGTGCGCATGGTTTATAGTTTCCTACTACCCTTTTTCAGGTGGCCATCATCCATATGGAAAACAAGTTTGCATTTTTCGGCAAGCGTCTGGTCATGCGTAATCAAAACCAGGGTTGCAGCTTTTTTCTTTTGCAGATCAAACATCAAATCAATAATCGCATGCCCGGTTTTGCCGTCCAGATTACCGGTCGGTTCATCAGCAAACAGAATCTTGGGGTTAGGGGCAAGAGCCCTTGCCAAGGCAACCCGCTGTTGCTCACCGCCAGATAATTGCGCCGGGTAATGCTCTAACCGGTGATCGAGGCCAACGGCTTCTAGTTCTGCCTCGGCTTTCTCGAAAGCATCCTTGTCACCAGCTAGTTCCAGAGGAACCGCAACATTTTCAAGCGCCGTCATAGTTGGGATTAAGTGAAAGGCCTGAAGTAAAATCCCCACCCGCTTTCTGCGGTGCAGCGCCAGCTCGTCCTCGGACATTTTGGTATAGTCTTTATCATCCACAAAAACCTCGCCGGATGAAGCTTTCTCCAACCCCGCCATGATCGCCATGAGCGTCGATTTGCCCGACCCCGAGGGGCCAACAATGCCGACCGCTTGGCCTGCTGGAATATTTAAACTGACCCCGCGCAAAATGTGCACGGGTCCCGCGGAGCTTGAAAGTGTTAAATGAACATCTTTCAAGGCAATGACATTGGCCTTAGAATTCATAAAACTGACATAGGGCCGGGTTGACGCTATTTCAATGAAAAAGCGCCAAAACGTTCGGATTTGATGGCGAAATGACAATTTTGAGATACGCCTTGATCCGGCCAAAAAAACCTTTCATATCAAGGGGATGAAAATGTTTTTAAAATTTTTGACTGCAATTTTCCTGACCAGCACCCTTTTAATGACGGTTGCGCTCGCCGAGGAAGAAAAGGTTGTTCTGGCCATGGGCGACAGCTTAATGGCGGGCTATAACCTGCCCCCCAACCAGGGCTTCCCGCACCAGCTGGAAGACTGGCTGCAAGAACAAGGGTTAAATATCCGCGTGATTAATGCCGGGGTTTCTGGCGATACCACCACAGCCGCGCTGGAGCGACTTGAGTGGACCCTGGCTGGCGCGCCAAATGGCAAGCCCGATCTGTTTATTGTTGAATTTGGCGGCAATGATATGCTGCGCGGCATTGATCCGTCCTTGACCAGACGGAACCTTGATGCAATTTTAAAGCTGGCCACCGAGCGAAACATTAAGGTGCTTTTCACGGGCATGCTGGCCGCCCCCAACATGGGACCCGATTATAGAGCTGATTTTGATGCTATCTATCCCGAATTGGCGGAAAAATATAATGTCAATTTTTACCCCTTCTTTCTTGAGGGAGTGGCCGGACAGCCCGGACTTAACCTTGGCGATGGTATTCATCCTAATGTTAAAGGCGTTGGTGTTATGGTGGAAAACTTAGGCCCCGTGATTGAGGGCCTGCTGAACGATTAAGCAAAAAGGAGGACCATGATTCGCCTCTTTACAGCTATTCATTTACCCAAAGAACAAAAGCTCTCCCTGCTTTCCCGAATGGCCGGCTTACCCAAGGTCCGGTGGCAGACCGAAGACCAGCTCCACTTGACTCTGCGGTTTATAGGAGAAGTTGAAGAAAACCGGGCTGAGGAAATCCGGCTAATGCTGTCCGAAGTCTCCTTTAAAGCTTTTCCCATACGGCTTTCAGGGGTTGGAAAATTCGGTAGCCGGAAGAAGGCCCGGATGGTCTGGGCCGGAATTGAGGGAAGTAATAAACTTAAGGCGCTCCAGGAAAAAATCACAAATGTGCTTAGGAGGGAGGGGATTCCCCCCGATGAGCGTAAATTCACCCCCCATGTCACGCTCGGGCGAATTAAAGGGAACAACGGGCCAAGACTTCAGGAATTTCTGGAAGGCAACGACGATTTATCTATGCCCGGGTTTGAAGTGGAAGAGTTCCATCTGATGCAAAGCCATCTTGGCAGAACCGGGGCGTATTACCGGGTGATAGAAGCCTATCCCGCCCAATTTCAATAGCCAAAACCCGATAAAATACGTTTTACACTGTTTGCGTAGCCACCGCCAAACCAGTAGGCGTGAAACAACAGGCCCCAAAGGTTATAAATGTCGACCCGCGCATTAAAACCGGGATCGATCGGTCTGATTTCACGGTAAGCATCAAAAAATTCCTCGCCCAAAGAGCCAAAAAGGGTAGAAAATGCCAAGTCCACCTCCGCGTCACCATAGTATATTGCCGGATCGATAAAAGCAGCCAGATGGCCTTGGTTAAACAAAATATTGCCGGCCCAGAAATCACCGTGGAGCAAGGAAGGTTTTGGATTGTTGGGCAGAAAGTTTTTTAGATCCCCTATAAATTTTTGGAGGCTATCAAAAATAGAGCTATCTATCTTCCCGGCATCATGGGCAATTTTCCCCATATATAAAAGCCGGTGCTTGCCAAAAAATTCGTTCCAGCTTTCCGTTTTTGGGTTGGGTTGGGTGGTTGGCCCGAAAATAGTGTCCTCAGTAAACCCAAAGGTATCTGAGGTAATCGTGTGGAGATCAGCCAAGGCCCTGCCCGCCTCGGCGGCGCCGGTCTTGCCTTTCCTGCTGTCATTTTCAATAAAATCCAGAAAAAGGACGCCCTCGCCAACCCCCAAAACCTTGGCAAAAGAAACCCCGGTCCGGGTGCCAAGGTAATCAAGCATAGCGGCTTCTTTTGCCATCAGGGTCTCAAAGCCGGGGTGGCCGACCTTGGCTGCAAGGGTCTGCCCATCTTTGAGGTCGAGACGAAAAACGCTGGCCCAGTCGCTGGAATTTAAAGGCGTAAGCTCAGCCAGTTGGCCAAGGTCTTGGCTTTTCAGGGCGGTGGAAATTTTTTCGAAAGTCGTCAGGAGAAATGCTCCCGTTCAATGGCCTCAAGCAACCCCTTGGCCCCGCTTCCAACCAAATCCAGAGTGGCCTGGAAGTCCTCCACATCGCCGTAGTAAGGATCCGGGACCTCCAAAATACCCCGATCGGAATATTTTAGAAGCAGTTCGACCTTGGCCGGGGCCTCTGGGTCTATGCTTTTCATATGGCTGAGATTGTTCCGGTCCATCGCCAGAATGTAATGAAAGATCTCGAAGTCATCCGGCCTTAATTTTCGGGCGCGTTGGGAACTAATATCAAAACCCGCTAGCAGGGCTGCGTTTTGGCCCCTTGAATCGGGCGCGCTGTCAATATGCCAGCTGGAGGTCGCAGCGCTGTCGATCAGGAAACGATCTTCTATGCCTTTTTCAGATACCAGGTGACGGAACGCCCCCTCGGCCAGGGGTGAGCGGCAAATGTTGCCAAGGCAAACGAACAGAACCCCGATGCGTTTCATTGGGTCTAATTTCCCTCAAGTTGTTCAAGGGTGAAATAAACCAGGTCCAGCGCCGGCGGTTCTTCCATTTCCTGAATCAATAGGCCATGGACCTGACCGCGGTGGTGGGTCTGGTGGTTAAACATGTGGCCAACACAGATTGAAAACGGCATGGCGTGGGGGCTGCCAGCAATATCGGTATATTGAAAAGCCTCTGACAGCCGTTCCTCCGTTAACGAGATGGAAAAATCCAGAATTTTTTCATCAAAGGCAAAGCGCGCGTCGGTCAGGTCGGCAAAATTATCATGCAAAAGCTGGTCCAGTTTTGTCGGCGCATTTTCCTCACCCAAAAATCTGGCCATCCAGATCATATCCCCCAAAAGGATGTGGTTCAGGGTTTTATGGATTGAACCGAAATACGAAGGGCATTCTTTTTGGATAGTTTCCTCTCCCAACGCTTTGCACGCGCTATAGAGTTTTCGGTTGGCCCAGATGTTATAATTGGCCATATGAATAAAATAAGATGCCAGCATCGCTTTTTCCTTCTAAATAAAGTCTAGAATATTAGGAGCCCTAAGAAAAGTGTCGCTTTTTGAAAATATTGTCATTTTAACCGGCGCGGGCATTTCAGCCGAAAGCGGGTTGTCGACTTTCAGAGGCGATGGCGGCCTTTGGGAAGGGATGCGGGTCGAAGATGTGGCGACTGCAGAAGCCTTTCGGGATAACCCTGATGTTGTCCAAAGTTTTTACAATCAGCGCCGCAAAAATTTAAAAACCGTCAAACCCAACACCGCCCACAAAGCCCTGGCCAGGCTTGAGCGTGAGCATAAGGGTGAGGTCACTGTAATCACCCAAAATGTTGATAACCTCCATGAGCAGGCGGGTAGCAAAAATGTTCTTCACATGCACGGAGAACTTTTGAAAGCACACTGCCGGTCTTGCAAAGAAATTTACGATTGGAAGGGTGATTTAAGCGAGGGTCAGGAATGCCCAGGGTGCCGCGCAAAACCCTCGCTTCGTCCGCATATAGTATTTTTCAATGAGATGCCGTTTTTTATGGATGAGATCGAAGTGCTGGTTTATAGCGCCGATCTTTTTATCTCGATCGGAACTTCGGGAAGCGTTTACCCAGCCGCAGGCTTTGTCAGCATGGTTAAATCGCTTGGCCAGGGCCACACCGTTGAACTTAACCTGGAGCCCTCGGAAGGCCAGAGCCTGTTTGCCGAAACAATTTACGGGAAAGCCACAAAAATTGTCCCCGATTTTGTTGAAAACCTGCTAAAAGAAAAGCCTTAGGAGATGATCACCATGGCTAAACTGGACGATGAAGCGCGCGCTGCTGAATTAGCGAACCTGCCCGATTGGAAAATGGTCGAGGGCCGCGATGCGATAAAAAAAACCTTTACCTTCAAGAATTTTAATCAGGCCTTTGGCTTCATGACCCGGGTTGCCCTAAAAGCCGAGAAAATGGATCATCATCCTGAGTGGTTCAACGTCTATAACCGCGTGGAGGTTACCCTATCCACCCACGATGCCGATGGCTTGACGATGCGCGATATTGAACTGGCCAAATTTATGGACGGTGCTTCTTAACTGTCGCCTCTCGGTGGGCAACATAAACCGTTGCCGTCAAAATAACCCCGCCGCCAATCCAAGCAATATAATCAAGACTTTCCCCAAACGCTAAAACCCCAAGTATTGAAGCAAAAACCATTCGGGTGAAATCAAGCGGCAGAACTGCCGTTGCTTCGGAATACCTGAAGGCCCGGGCCAGGGCCGTGTGGCCCAATGCCACCAAAATTCCGATGGCGATTAAAATAAGGAATTCGCTCAAGGTTGGCACCTTCCAAAAGAAAAGCGCGCCAATAAGACTGGCTGGCAAAACAAATAAAAATGAATAAAGGGCAATGGCCTCGGGTCGATCCTTTCCTGAAAGCAATTTTATCACGACCAGAGACCCTGCAAGGGCTAGCGACCCCCCAACAGCACTAATGACCCCAAGATCAATTTCACGGAACCCTGGGCGAAGAACCACAAGGACACCAATAAACCCAATTAGAATGGCTGCTATTCGCCTGAAATGTACTTTTTCCCCTAAAATCAGGATAACCCCTGCGGCAGCAAAAACAGGCGCCGAATAGGAAATTGCCACGACATCTGCAAGCGGCACATGCGCCACCGCATAAAAAAGACCCAGAGTTCCAAAAAAGGAAAAAATACCCCTGAGCGCATGAAGCTTGATATTTTTAGTTTTCAATGGAACCCAGCCATGGCGCAGCAAAAAGGGTGCGAAAGCCAAAACCGCAAACAAGGTTCGGAAAAAAACAATAACAAAGGGGTGTAGGTCTTCACTTGCAACCCTTATCAATCCCCAGATGATGACAAAAAGCAAGCACGACCAGACCATCCACAGCGGGCCTTTCCAGTGCTTGGGAATGGAGGAGAACATAACCCCCCGGCCTTTCAAATTTGAAGGAAACCCTTCGTTACCTAAACAGCAATTTTCAGGGTGGCTTCGGTTTTATCTTTAACTTCCCGGGTGGTTACATCCGGGGCCAGCTCAATAAGGGTCATGCCCCCTTCATTAACCTCGAAGACCCCAAGGTCAGTAATCACCAGATCGACAACGCCAACCCCGGTTAGCGGAAGCGCGCATTTTTTAAGAAGCTTGGCGGCACCGGATTTGGCATTGTGGTCCATAATAATAACCACTTTTTTAACGCCCGCGACCAGGTCCATAGCCCCGCCCATGCCCTTGACCATTTTGCCCGGGATCATCCAGTTGGCCAGATCGCCGTCTTCAGAAACTTCCATCGCGCCAAGGATTGATAAGTCAATATGACCGCCGCGGATCATGCCAAAGCTGTCAGCGCTTGAGAAATAACTGGTACTATCAAGCTGGGTTATGGTTTGCTTGCCGGCATTAATCAAATCAGGATCTTCTTCGCCGGCGTAAGGGAATGGGCCCATGCCGAGCATACCATTTTCGCTCTGCAAGGTGACATCGGTGTCATCCGGAATGTAATTGGCAACCAGCGTCGGGATGCCAATCCCCAGATTGACGTAAAAACCGTCCTTTAGTTCCTGGGCGGCGCGGCGGGCCATATCGTCACGTGTCCATGCCATGGCTTAGGCCTCCTTTGGTCTGGTTGTTGTGCGCTCAATCCGCTTTTCATGATCGCCCTTGATGATCCGTTTCACAAAAATCCCTGGGGTATGGATGTTATCCGGATCAAGAACGCCGACCTCTACCATTTCCTCCACCTCAGCCACGGTAATCTTGCCGGCGGTGGCCATCATCGGGTTAAAATTGCGCGCGGTTTTATTATAAATCAGATTGCCCTCAGCATCGCCCTTCCAGGCCTTGACGATAGATAAATCGGCTTTTAGCCCGGTTTCCATAACGAAGGTTTCACCGTCAAAATCTTTTAGCTCTTTGCCATCGGCAATCACGGTACCCACCCCGGTTTTGGTATAAAAGGCGGGAATTCCAGCACCCCCTGCCCTGATCCGTTCCGCCAAAGTCCCTTGCGGGTTAAATTCCAGCTCCAACTCACCGTTCAGATATTGCTGCTCAAAGGTTTTGTTCTCGCCGACATAAGAGGAAACCATTTTTTTAATCTGGCGGGTTTGTAGCAAAAGTCCCAGACCAAAATCATCAACTCCGCAGTTGTTACTGATTACCGTGATGTCCTTAACCCCGGAATCCCTTAGCGCAGTAATTAGATTTTCCGGGATACCACAAAGCCCAAAGCCACCGGCCATAATGGTCATGCCATCAAAAAGAAGGCCATCCAGCGCCTTATCTGCGTTTGCATAAACTTTCTTCATGCTCGTCCTCACTCCTATTAAGTCCTTGCCTTGGGTTTAGGTGGAAGGCCCATTTTGGTCAAGGAAAAGCGAGACTGGCGTTTGCATTGGCAGTTGCGCTGGTTTAAAAGGACCCGAGATTTTTAGGAAACTTTAGATGCGTGGTTATTTTTCGATAGGCATTGAGGGCGTAAGCAAGCCTGGAAATATGGGTAATTTGATCCGTACTGCCCATGCTTTTGGCGCCGCATTTGTGTTCACGATCAAGCCGCAGCTTAAAAAAAGAGATGCTGAAAGCCTGGCCGAGGTGCTGACAGACACCAGTAAAACCGCCGATCATGTGCCGTTTTATGAGTACGATAATCTGGGCGAGTTGGTGCTGCCAAAGGGCTGTCAGCTGGTTGCCATCGAGATCACCGATGAGGCGATAGAGATGCCAACCTTCCGGCACCCCTTAAAGGCGGCTTATATTTTGGGATCAGAAATGCTCTCGGTCACAAAAGAAACCTTGCAAAAATGCGACCATGTGATCAAAATTCCGACAAAGTTTTCGCTCAATGTTGCAACCGCCGGGGCAATTGTGATGTATGATCGGCTTTTAACCTTGGGAAACTTTAGTAGCCGCCCGGTAACGCCTTCAGGAAAACCTGAAGTAAAAGAAAAACAAAACCGGGGTTTGCCTAAAAAAAGAAGAATATGAGGATAAATATGACAGTTAAGGGTTTGAGAATTTTAGGAATGTTGGCTGCAGCACTTTTCTTGACCATGCTGGTTGCACCAGTTGAAGCCCAGCAAGGCACAATCCTGGGCAGTTACCGGGACTGGGATGCACTCGTGATGAACCGCGGAAATGGGGAAAAAATCTGTTACTTGATTTCGGTCCCGAAATCTAAACAGCCCTCAAGCGTTACCCACGGCGAAGTTTATATCACCATTACCCACAGGCCGCGGCGCAAAGTTACCAATGAGGTTAACCTGGTGGTTGCCTACGATTTTAGAATCGGCTCTGAGGTTCGGGGATCAATTGGTCCATCCCGTTTTACAATGTTTACCGAGGGCAAGGGTGCCTGGAATTATGACCAGAGCGACGACACCAAAATGGTCAGCGGCATGAAACGGGGCAACACGCTTGTTATTAGTGCGACCTCATCGCGCGGCACCAGTACCTCTTACAGATTTTCATTGGCGGGCTTTACTGCCGCCTATAACGCAATGACCCAGGAATGTTCCTAAGAGGCCATCATGACCCTGCCCCTGCCCGGCCAAATTGACCCTATCGTAGGCGTCCGAAACCCGGGCGGGGATGATCCCCGCCAGGAGATCCTGGGGCTTTCCCGCGATGAGCTGAAAGTTGCCTTTATGGCCGCGGGAATACCTGCAAAACAATGCAGTATGCGGGTCAAACAGGTTTGGCATTGGGTCTATCACCGGGGCATTTCCTCATTCGGAGGCATGGATAATATTGCCAAGGATGTCCGAAAAATTCTCGATGAAAACTTTATCATCACCCGACCGGAAATTGTTGAGGCCCAGTATTCCGAAGACGGTACCCGGAAATATCTGATCAAGTTTCGCGATGGCTCAGAGGCTGAGACGGTCTATATCCCCGATGAAAATGAGGAAGAAGATCGCGGCACGCTTTGTATTTCCTCGCAGGTGGGCTGCACTTTGAGCTGCCGGTTTTGCTTTACCGGAACGCAAAGGCTGGTGCGAAATCTTGAGGCCTCGGAAATTGTCGCCCAGATGATGATCGCCCGCGATGATCTGGGTGAATGGCCGGTCTCCACCAAGGGGCGGCGGATCACCAACATTGTCATGATGGGCATGGGCGAGCCTTTATATAATTTTGAGAACGTCAAAAAAGCTCTTCACCTTATGATGGACAAGGAAGGCATTCAGCTGTCGCGCCGCAAAATTACCTTATCGACTGCGGGCGTCGTGCCGATGATGGACCGTGCCGGGAAAGAGATTGGGGTAAATCTAGCGGTTTCGCTCCACGCCACCAACGATGCCATCCGCGATCAAATTGTTCCCTTGAATAAAAAATACAAATTAAAGGAGCTTCTTGAAGCCTGCCAAAGATACCCCGGCACCCATAATGCCCGCAAGATCACTTTTGAATACGTTATGCTGAAAGGCATTAACGACAGCGAAAAAGACGCCAAGGATTTAATCGCGCTGATCCACCGCTATGAGTTGCCGGCCAAAGTGAACCTGATCCCCTTTAACCCCTGGCCGGGCAGCCCCTATGAATGCTCGGACTGGGACCAGATCAAAAAATTCTCAGGGCTTATTTTCAACTCCGGTATTTCAGCCCCGATTAGAATGCCCCGTGGCCGCGACATCATGGCCGCCTGCGGCCAACTGAAAAGTGAAAGTGTTAAGAAGCGAAAGGCCCGCTAAATGGTTTTCACCATTTTATTCTAAGCCTTGAAATAAAGTTTTTTTCTCTTAAACTATTTGCCTAGGAGGGTACAAAAGCGACCACTTAAGGGGGTCCAAAGCGTTAAACTTTGAAAGTGTCAAAATTAGTAAGTGTTTGTTTGTGAAATAGGGAATTTTAGTAAGTGTTTGTTTGTGAAATAGGGAATTAACGAGACAACTATGTTGGGTAAAATTGAAAATCTTGCCTCAGGAATTCGCTTGAACCCTGGCCTTGATGTCAGCCAGTTGAAGGTGTCTTTTGAGAAAAACCTTAGGCTTCACATTCCAGGCATTATCAATGAAGAAGCCGCCAATGGGATCCATAACAGTTTGAAAAATGAAATTGGCTGGAATTTAGCCTATAATGATGATGAAGGTCAAAAAGACCTGTATGCCAGAGACCAGCAAAACATGCCGTCGGCTGAGCGCCAGGCCTTTCACCAAAAAATCATGGCCCGGGCGCGGACTGGAACCTTTCAATACCTTTACGGCAGCTTTGCCGTTGGGGATGCCTATAAAGAAGGGTTAATCAAAGATATGTTTGTTGCCCGGTTTTTTGAATTTGTAAACACGCCCGAGATGATAAACCTGATCAGCGACATCACCGGAATAAAGGGCATCAAGCGAGCCAACATGCAGGCCACCGCCTATGGGCCGGGCCATTTCCTGACTGATCACAACGATTTTGACCCGGAGAAAGACCGCAAGGTTGCTTTCGTTTTTAATATGACCAAGGACTGGAAGGCCGAATGGGGGGGCATCCTGCAATTCCTTGAAGAGGATGGGTTTTCAGAGAGCGGCTTGATCCCAACCTTCAATGCCCTGAACATTTTTCAAGTACCCCAGCGCCATATTGTCAGTCAGGTGTCAACCTACGCGCCAAAGGTGCGCTTTGGCCTGACCGGGTGGTTTATGGGCAGCGAAGACGGGTAGCCTCTTCAAGGTTTGCCTTTAAGGATTTTTGAGGGTATTTAAAACGGCATGTCTAACGAGATAAAATTGAACCCGGCGCTTGATCGCATTGCCTTAAGGAAGGCCTTTGATGTAAATCGGCGTATTCACATCCCAAGGATCCTGACCCCTGATTCGGCCGAGCGGGTGCACCGCGCAATAACTACTGAAACCGAATGGCACCTGGTTTTTAATGAGGGCGATAAAACCCACACCATTTACCCTGAGCAAATTAAGTTACTAACCTCTGAGAAAATCCAGCAAATTCGCGAAGCCGTTTTGGGGCAGGCCCGCGAGGGCTTCCAGTTCATGTATAATGACTACAATATTTACGATTATTACCTGAACGGCAAAAACATGGATCATTTCCTGCACCGCTTCCACGAGTTTTTAAATTCTCAAGAATTTTTAGATTTAGTCAGAGAAATTACCGGGGTGGAAAGTGTAAAATTTGCCGACAGCCAGGCCACAGCCTACGGGCCCGGGCATTTTTTGACCCTGCATCATGATGAAGTGCAAGGTAAAAACCGAAAATTTGCTTACGTCTTTAATTTCACCCGGAACTGGCAAATGGATTGGGGCGGAATTTTACAGTTCCTGGGCAAAGACGGGAATGTTGAGGGCGGTTTTGTGCCCTGCTTTAATGCCCTCAATATGTTTGAAGTGCCCCAAGACCACGCGGTCAGTTACGTGGCCCCTTTTGCGCCCGAAGTGCGTTATTCCATTGCCGGCTGGATTAGGGAAACCGACGACAGTCATTTAATTAAAAAGTAATTTAAAAGCCAACCAGGTTTTTGATGCCATCAAAAATATACTGGACCGAAAGCGCGGCCAAAACCACACCCAAAATTCTGGTTAAACCAGTCGTGATTGAAGGGCCGAGAAGACTAACCAGCCACCCCGCAGCAACCAGAATTACGTAGGTTAAAACCAGCACAAGAAAAAGCGTTCCATAAACTATGCCTTGAGCTTGAAGATCACCCTCAAAGGCTGTCACCGTTAGCATCACGGCGGTAATGGCACCGGGCCCGGCGATCATCGGAATTGCCAGAGGAAAAATTGCAATATCCTCGCCTGGTTCATCGCTAGCCTGAATTTCCTCCGCCCTTTGGTTACGGCGTTCGGTTCTTTTTTCAAAAACCATATCGATAGCCACCAATAAAAGTAATAACCCCCCTGCAACTCTAAAAGCGTCCAGTGAAATTCCCAAGCTGCTTAAAAAAGTCTTTCCAAAAAACGCAAAAAGGAACAAGACCACTGCACTGGTCACAACCCCCTTAAGGGCAATTTTAAATTTTTGTTTCTGGGTTTCGCCCTGGGTTAGCCCGGCAAAGATAGGCGAAACCCCCAGCGGGTCAATGGCAATAAAAAATGTGACAAACGCGGTTATAAAAATTTCAAAAATCATTCTTTACCCCTAGCCGAGTTCGGCTTCGTTAATATTATGCTGGCGGCAGGCCGCGGTCAGGGTATTTTTTAACAAGCAAGCAATAGTCATCGGACCAACACCGCCGGGGACGGGCGTTATGGCTGAAGCAATCTCTGAAACAGGGCCATAATCAATATCGCCGACCAGCCGGGTTCCGCCTTCGCCTTTTTCAGGGGCGGGAATAACATTCTGGCCAACATCAATAACGACAGCGCCAGGTTTGACCATATCGGCCTTGACCAGGTGAGCAACGCCAACCGCAGCAACAATAATGTCTGAGCGGAGACATTCTTCTTTCAAATCTTTGGTCCGGGAATGGGCAATGGTAACCGTGCAACTTTCTTTAATAAGCAGTTGCGCCATTGGCTTGCCGACAATATTTGAGCGGCCAATTACAAGCGCGGCTTTTCCAGACAACTCTCCAGCATATTTTTTCAGCATCAAAAGGCAGCCCAGCGGGGTGCAGGGGACCATTCCCTTACCACCGGTCGCTAAAAGACCAACATTAATAATATGAAACCCATCGACATCCTTGGCCGGCGAGATTGCCTCTATTACCTTGGACTCATCGATTTGTTTTGGGAGCGGCATTTGGACCAGAATACCGTTTACAGTATCGTCATTATTCAGCTTATCAATCAGCTTTAAAAGGGCTTCCTCGGAAAGTTCAGCATCATATTTGTGCTCAAACGATTTCATTCCCGCAGCAACGGTTGCCTTACCCTTGTTCCGTACATAAATCTGGCTGGCGGGATTTTCCCCCACTAGAACCACCGCCAGGCCCGGCGTAAGCCCGTGCTTTTTCTTTAAAGCAGAAACCTTTCCTGCCACGCCCTCGCGCACCTCTGCGGCCATGGCCCTGCCATCAATGATTTCTGCTTTAGTCATTTTTTATTCCTTTTCGATCAAGGTTTTGAACCTTGCTCTAATTTCTTTCGGGTCAGCGGTAATCAAAACCTTTTTCGCCCGTGATGTTTGGCCGGAGATAACCTCAAATGAAGACTTGGGCAAGCCCAAAGATTTAGCTAAAAAACCTTCCAGTGCTTTATTAGCCTTTCCCTTTTCTGGCACCGCCCGGACTTTAACCTTTAAATGAGGAACACCATCAGCATTTTTTTCAATTCCCACCACCTGATCTTTAGCCGCAATAGGAATTAACCTTACGCTGAGTAAAAGGCCTTTTTCGGTTTTTTTAAAAACCCCGGCCATAAGTTAGAAAAGGAGCATATCTAGAAGAGTCGCCTTAATAATCCAAATCGCAATAAGAACCACGAGTGGGGATAAATCCACGCCCCCCAATGGTGGCAAAAAGCGGCGCACAAAACTTAATGCCGGATTGGTAAGCCGGTAAAGAATCGCCATTATTGTATTGAGCGGTCGGTTATAGGGTAAAACCCTCTGAGCCTGCAGCATGTTAATAATTATCCAGATAATTATGAGCCAGGAAAAAATCGTTAAAATTTGAAATAAAACACTGTAAAGGGTGGGCATAATTTTCTTTCATTTTTGAATTTCTGGCACTTTTACCCCACATTGTGGGGCTCTTCAACAAATATAATTTAGTTACTATTGAAACTATTCATGCCTTTTTAGTATCAACATGTTGTTTTAAATTGAAGAATCGGATAACTTTCCTTCAATTGTTAAAAAGGGGAAGTAAAATGATTAAATTTAAGCCCGTCCTTATGACGGCTCTAGGCCTTATTCTGGCCAGCCAAACCGAAAGTTTTGCCCAAGACAATCAAGACGCAGACACGGATGCTGATGATACCGAGGTGGTTTTCGTTACCGGGACTTTTATCCCAAGGCAAACCGGAAACAATTCCAGTCCAGCTGCTGTCATTAGCACCGATGACATTGGGGCCCAGGGGGGTAATACCATTGCTGATCTGATTCAAAACCTGACGATTAATACCGGGGCACAAAATTATACCGATGCCTTTACCCAAAATGTTTCCACAGGAACGTCCAATATTAACCTAAGGGGTTTGGGGGTATCTTCAACGCTGGTACTTCTTAACGGCAAGCGCCAGGTTGTTTCGGGAGCCCCAACCGATAACGGGCTTACCTTTGTTGATACATCTTCGCTGGTCCCGATGTCCGCTATCGGTCGGATAGAAATTATCAAGGACGGGTCAGCTGCCCTTTACGGCTCCGATGCGGTTGCCGGCGTTGTTAACTTTATTACCCGAAACAATTTTGAGGGGCTGGAACTAACTGTCCGCGGCCAGACCGTAACCGAAGACAGCCAGCGCGATATAAACGCTGGAGCAATTTTTGGCATTGGCAATGGCACTACTCATTTTATGGCCGCTTTTGAATATATGAACCGGACCTCCCTAACCACTGCTGAGCGCCGCTTTCCCGGCAGCCTGGATCCCGTAAACGGGGATTTTTCAAACGCCGGGTTTCCGGGATCCTTCGTGGTCCCGTTCCTGCCAACCGGTTTAAGTCCGGCAATCCAGGCAGCGTGGACATTTCTGTTTGATTCGGCAGGGCTGGTGCCAGGGGTTGCAGATGCGGTCGAGCCGCTTTTGGGCCTGCCTTCTGTTCCCGGGGCGATAACCCCAATCCTGAGCGACCCAAGCTGTGCCGCGGGGGCCAACAGTGTTGTCCCATCGACCTTCCCTTTTGGGTTCTGTCGACTTGATTTTGGTGACTTTTTTGATCTTGTTTCCGAAGAAGAACGGATTTTGGGGTATGCCAGCCTGACCCACGATTTTAATGAAGACGTCAGGTTTTTCCTTGAAGGGTCGGTGGCTTTTAATGAAGCTTCCAGAAATAACTCTCCTTCATTCCCGATCCCCAGCCCCCAGGGTTTTCTGGCAAACAACCCGGCAACCGGGGAAACAACCTTTTACAACCCCTTTAACCCCTTTGGCCTAAGCCCTGTTTTACCCGGGCCTTCCTCCCTGCCGCTATTTTTTATTGGCAGATCGGTGGGAATGGGACCGCCAGCGCCCAGCAACCATAACTCTGACACCTGGCGTGTTCATGCCCGGTTTGATGGGGATTGGGGGGATAATGGAACCTGGGAGTTTAGTGTTACCCACGGGGAAAATAAATTTCACCTTGATGTTGCCGACGTTTTGGCGGACCGCTTCTCGCTAGCCATAAATGGCCTTGGTGGAGCGGGCTGTAATCCCTTGGCAGGTATCCCAGGTCTGGGTGGCTGCCAATTCTGGAACCCGTTTGGCTCCTCGCTAACAGCTGGGGCTGGCGCTACTGTACCCGGGCCCTTTGGTGGCACTGTTCCAGTGGCCAACGACCCCACCCTGACAGCTTGGTTCACAGGGCTTGTAACCCAGGATTACTATTCCGCGCTAACCGTTGCCGAGGGAATTGTCACCAACACCATTGATGGCGTTCTTCCCAACCCCATCGGGTATGCTTTTGGAATCCAGTACCGGACCAGCAAGTATTCGCTTGATTATGATCCTCAATCCAATGCGGATAATTTTCTGTTTACCCTGGGCGGCCCCGACTTTGCCACCCAACAGGATGTATTTGCTATTTTTGGCGAGTTGAACGTTCCTCTTCATGAGAAAGTCGACCTGCAAATTGCCCTTCGTTATGAAAAATATGACAATGGCGTAGGTTCCACGCTTGACCCGAAAGTTGGCCTTTATATCCAAGCCTCAAGCACAATTTCCTTAAGGGGGTCTTTCGGAACTTCGTTTAGGGCACCGACAGGCTTCCAGCTTTTCGGGTCACAGACTTCGGTTCAACAGCTGATCGATACCTTGCCTGGCCAACCCACTACGCCGCAATTCTTTGCGGTCAGGGCAGCCGGGACCGGAAGCTTGGCTCCTGAAGAAGCTACCAACTGGAACTTAGGCTTTAACTGGGAACCGAACGATCGGTTCAGCTTTGATTTTGATTACTGGAGCTTTGACTTTGATAACATCATTGTCCAGGAAAGCGCCCAGGCGATTTTGAATGCCAACCCGCTTGATCCCAGAGTAACCAGAAGCGCTTTAACCGGCGGTGTGGTCAGGATCAACACCAGTTTTGTCAACGCCTCGTCCTTAAAAACCAGCGGGTTTGATATTACCGCCAATTATCTGGTGCCCCTGAACAATTTGGGCGACCTGATCTTCGGGTTCGATAGCACATATGTAGCTAAGTATGACCTGATTGATCCTTTTGCCGGACCGGTAAGCGGCGCGGGCGTCAGAAACTTCAATAATTTTGGCACTTCGGTTCCAAAATGGCGCTTTGTTGGATCAGCAAATTGGGCTTACCAAAACCATGAAGTATTTATTTTCGTCCGCTATATCAATAGCTATCTTGATGACCAGAACAACCT
Source organism: Sphingomonadales bacterium (assembly GCA_036445535.1). Lineage (GTDB taxonomy): Bacteria > Pseudomonadota > Alphaproteobacteria > Sphingomonadales > SMXR01 > SMXR01. Next base: position 2,250 of record JAZFRG010000241.1, on the reverse strand, counting down.
GCCAATTTCCGCCCATACCACGGTTGATTTGCAGTACAATTTCATTCTCGGTGATCGCAATGACGACAAGGCCTTCAGGTTTTCAATCGGGGTTATTAATCTCTTTAATAACTTCCCGCCGACGGTCCTGACCAACCAAGGGTTTGATACCAAAGTTCATGACCCGAGAGGCCGGATGGTTTATGGCCGGATTACCAAAGGCTTTTAAGTGATTTTTAAATAGATTTGGAAATGGCCCCTTCTTGGGGCCATTTTTTTAATGGGCTTGATCCCAGCTGGGTCCTACACCACACTCAACTGTTAGCGGCACACTAAGGTCCACCAACGGATAAGTGGCCTTTTCCATGGTTTTAGAGATCACCGGTATGGCAGCTTCAACTTTTTCCGTTGGGGCTTCAAAAATTAGCTCATCATGAACTTGAAGCAGCATTTTGACATCTCCCAGCCCCTTGGCCTTCAAGGCCGCTGGCATCCGGATCATGGCGCGGCGGATAATATCTGCAGCACTGCCTTGTAAGGGGGCGTTAATAGCGGCCCGCTCACCAAAGGCACGGCTGTTGAAATTTTTCTCATTGATGGAAGGAACATGACAGCGACGCCCAAAAATTGTCGTGACATAGCCAGTTTTTCGACAAAATTCCTTGGTTTTTTCCATGTAATCCTGAATCCCCGGGAAGCGCTCAAAATAGGTTTTCATAAAATCACGCGCCTCTTCACGGGAAACCCCTATCTGATTGGCCAGCCCAAAGGCGGAAATTCCGTAAATAATACCAAAGTTAATCGCCTTGGCCTTTCGGCGGACCATCGGATCCATACCCTCAATCGGAACACCAAAGACTTCAGAGGCGGTCATGGCATGAATATCAAGACCATCCCGAAAAGCTTTTTTCAGGGAATCAATTTCGGCAATTTCGGCCAATAGACGAAGCTCAATTTGGCTATAGTCTGCGCTGATTAGCTGGCACCCGTCCTCGGCGATAAACGCGGTTCTAATTTTCCGCCCCTCTTCGGTCCTAATTGGGATATTTTGAACATTTGGATCGGAAGACGACAACCGCCCGGTAGTGGTTGATGCCAAAGCAAAAGAGGTATGGACCCGACCGGTTTTTTCATTGATTTCCTTCTCTAAAGTGTCGGTGTAGGTGCTTTTTAATTTTGCCAATTGCCGCCAATCAAGAATTTTCTTGGGCATTTCATTGCCCTCAGCCGCCAACCCCTCAAGGACCGCAGCACCGGTGGAATAATCCCCTGATTTTCCACGTTTCCCCCCCTTTAGTCCTAAATCTTCGAACAAGACCTTTCCAAGCTGTTTGGGGGACGCGATGTTAAACTCGGTTCCGGCGATTTTGTGGATATCCTTTTCCAGTTCCGCCAAGCGGGCAGAAAAATCGTTTGATAATCGCCTTAAAATCCCGGCATCAACCTTAATGCCATAGCTTTCCATTTCCGCCAAAACGGGAACCATCGGGCGCTCCAGGGTTTCATAAACGCTGACCAGCTTATTTTTCAAAAGGTCCGGTTTTAAAATCCGCCACAGCCGGGCCGTTATATCGGCATCCTCAGCGGCGTATTCGGTGGCCTTATCAAGCGGTACATAATCAAAGGTCACCTGCGACTTGCCAACGCCGGCGACTTCTTTAAACGAAACCGTTTTGTGATCCAGATGAAGCTGGGATAACTCATCCATGCCATGGCCATGCAGCCCGGCCTCAAGAACATAAGACAAAAGCATGGTGTCATCAAAGGAGGTGACGGTAATGCCATTGTTTTTAAAAACCAGGTAATCGTATTTCATGTTCTGGCCAATTTTGAGGATGCCTGGGTCCTCCAAAATATCCTTTAAGGCCAAAAGCGCCTTTTCTTTATCAATTTGTTTTGGCGCGGCACTGCCATCGCCGCCCAAATCCAGCGTGCCCTCAGCCAATCCTTTGTGGGTCAGCGGGATATAGCAAGCTTCCCCGGGACCAAGAGCAAGTGACACCCCGACCAATTCAGCGCGCATAACATTCAAGGATGTGGTTTCGGTATCCACGGCGCAAACCCCAGCTTCTCTAATCCGCGCGAGCCAACTTTCCAGCGTAGCCAGATCGGTAACGCATTCATATTTATCGCGCGAAATTTCGCTTGTCCCCGCAGCTTCAGGTTCACCCTCAGGGGCACCAAATTTTGAAATCGCCTTGGCCTTTAGGGTTTTGAATTCCATGATATCCAGAAACGAAAAAAGCGCCTCTGGTTCGATGTCCTTGACCT
>JAZFRG010000240.1:0-2998 GCA_036445535.1 Sphingomonadales bacterium | reverse complement strand
TGGCTTCGCCTCCTCACCTTCAGCCGCGGCGTTGCCAGCGAATAGCGGAACGGATGCAATAATTGAGGCATAAATGAGATTCTTCATTCTCATGTTCATGATTTTCTCCTGTTTAAGAAGGAAGGAGAAAAATACACCCCACTTGAAACAAATTAAATTGCTCCTCCCAATGATTCTCGCAAAAACCATAGCAAATTATCTTTGTTTTGTATGTAGGAGCCAGTACCTTGGTTTCTAATTTGGCTTTCTTTCAAAAAGATAATTATTTACGGGGAGGGAATCCTAAAATCTTCATAAATTTTCGCTTTATTACTACCGCGGTCTGGTCGACAGATGAGGCTCTGGAAAAATTGGAGTCAAATTAAAATAAAGGCCGGGCCACTAAGGCTTTTTTTCAAACCCAGTTAAACCTAAAACACACGAAATACGTGTTGCCGGGTCTCAGGGCTTTAAATCATCAAGGATTACTTCAAGCGCTTTTTTTACCCGAGCCTTACCTATCCGGTCATAATTTATCGCAAGTTCAACCGCCTCGGGGCTGAGCATCGAGACATCTATAGGGTTAGGTTTTTTGAAACCATTGTCATCAAAAAAACAAATAACCGGAACCTCAAGAGTTTGGGCGATCATAAAAAGTCGCGGCGCACTAACCCGATTGGTCGCGTTTTCATATTTTTGAATTTGCTGGAAGGTCAGGCCAAGCCTGTTTCCCAATTGTTTTTGGGTGAGATTTTTTTTGACCCTATATTTCTGAATATTCTTCCCTACCAGAATATCAAGTCCTCTGGCTTCCGCCCTGGGGTCGCCAGGAATTTTGTTTGTTCCCATTTTTATTCGGCCTTTTCCTCATTTTTTTTGCCTAAAGAATTACCCCGGCAAAGTTTAGGATTTACAACAAACGGATGTTTTAAGGCTTATGCCTCTTAGTTTGTCCACGATCCATTTTACGAAAAAGACGAAAGAACGGTAAAGACACGTTTCCGGTGTTTAAACTCCTGAAGAAACATTCCTGATTTAGTAATGTATTTAATTTTAATTAAATTTAAAAGTAAAATTATAAACTTTTATTCTTCCTTTTTAAGTACGGGATAGCCCTCCATAAAAATCCAGTCGGTTTGCCGGGCCGGGATGTGGCAGCCCAGGCAATCGGATCTAAAATTGGTAGAAATCGTATTAACTGGGTCATCAGCCCCATAATAGGACCAACCCCAGCCATTGCCCCACAAAGGATTACCGGGAAACCTTCCGGTTTTATCTTTGACCATGACAAACCAGCCATCGATTTCCCCCGCCCAGGCCACATCACCAGTGGTTTTGCGTCCCGAGGTCGCGCCCATCAATTCTTTAACTAGAACGGCGCCATCAGGAAATTCGCCGGTTTTCTTAAAATACTCGACAACATCATGGCTGGTAAAGACATTGTGGAAGCCGGCAATCTTGTCTTCTTCACCGCCCTTGATCCCCCAGGTCCCTATAAAGACCATATTTTCCTGGTAATTTTCGGGCACTTTAATGGCACCCTCTTCTGAGACCGTGGTGCCAAATGTTTCGTCAGCGGTCTGGCTAAAGGCTGGAAAAGCTGCAAGGGCAAGGGCTCCTGCTCCAATTCCCAAATATTTTTTCAACGACATAGATTGTTCCTTTTTTTATTTCCGGTATTGGCTGAAGACAAAATCGGTTTCCTCAGCTCCCAGGTGGCAGGCATGGCACGATCCAATGGGATCGGTGATAATGCGTTCATTGTCGGCCCCGAAGAAGGTTTCATAACCCCAGCCACCTGTCTCGGCCCAGAGTTCTGCATTTTTCTGCATGACATCCTTGCGGATGCGCGCCCCTTCACCTGAGGTTCCGCCCTCGGCATCCAGCGCTACTTCAAACAAATCAAAAACCAAGACAGCCCCATCTGGATAAGGGCTACCGTTTTTCAAAGCCTCGAGAGCAATATCGTTGGCATAAACATGGTGAATCCCGCCAAAGGTCTCAGCAAAAGGGTGATTTTCCAGCAGCGTTAAGGTTTTAACGTGGGTCCAATCCCTATATTCCGTGGGGTACTCGACTTTTCCTTCATGATGGGCGGCAAAAGCCAACGAAGTTGCAACAAACGGCAAAGCCAAAAGTCCGATGAATCCTCTTTTCATGGCAACCTCCTTTAGGTTAAAGAAGGCCGGGTTTCATACCGGCCAACTTTTAAGGATTTATTCTGAATCTGCCTCAGCCTGTCCGCCTTTAGCGGCAGCAAGTACCGGATAAAATTGGGCAAAAACCCAATCATCACCGGCATTAAATTCATGGCAGGAATTGCAGGATTCGGCGGGCTGTCTTTCAAACGTATCGGGGTATGCAATCCCCGGCGCATGGCCGCTGCTGTAATAGGCCCAGTAACCGGGTTCGTCGGCATTCTGAACCGAATCCTTGATCGCGTATTCCAGACCAGAGAATTCTCCGCCCTGGAAAAACCCACGCCCTGAAACCTGATCGGTGGAGCCATCTTCATTAGCCCCGCCCTCGGAATACAACATCGATAATTCCTTGGCGATAATTGTGCCTTCCCTAAATTCACCAGTTGCTTTCCAGTGCGCCCAGCTTTCAGGATCAATGTAAACCGCGTGAGATTCGGGGAACGGGGCTTCCCCGCCATTTAGGCCATTAGGCGTCGTTGGATTGCCGATAAAGACCCATTCGCGCCAACCATCAATCCGGTTTAAGGACCCGTCTTCATTATAGGTCGCGGTATAGGTCATGGCGGGGGCCTCTGCCATGGCTTCCTCGTCATTGGTGGCCATCTCTTCCTGGGGACGATCGCAAGCTGACAATGCCAAAGGCAAGGCCAATAATGCAGGTCCAAAAAGTTTAGTGATGCTCATAAATGCCTCCTTTTTGTGAAGGAAAAAGCCCACAAAAAGAAAACCACCCCGAAGATTATTCCTCCCGATTTTTAAGGATTAAAACCTTACCAAAAAAGTCCAGTAATTGAAAGTGGTTCACATTTAAACCTAAA
>JAZFRG010000239.1:0-5650 GCA_036445535.1 Sphingomonadales bacterium | reverse complement strand
TAAAGCCGTTTTGGTGGGCGAGGGGCAAAATTTGCCAAAAGACAGTTTTCGAGCCCCGATTTTTGGGTTGGCAAAAGAGAAAAACTCAAACGTGGATTTTACGTTAAATGACAAGGACTTTGGCCTGATTCTTTTTACCTCTGGGACGACCGGAAACCCCAAAGGGGTTGTGCACACCAAATCATCCATAGAAGCAAAAATTTCCCTAAACCTTGAGAGTTTTGGAAAGGCAGTTTTTGAGCGTTCACTTTGCGTTTTATCTTCTCATTTTGTTGCTGGACTTTTCAGCAACATTTTAACCCCGCTTGCTGCCGGGGGCGAGGTCTTCCTTTTCCCCGACCCTGGGGTAAAGGGGACTTCCATGATTGGTGAACTGATTGATGCCAACCGGATTACCATGATTAATACCGTTCCCTCGCTATGGAATATTATTTTGAAATCCTCTTCTCCACCAAAGGGGTCGTCTTTGAAATTTATTTCGATCGTTTCTGCCCCTTTGGAGCCAAAGACCAAAGAAGGGATTGTTTCCTGGGTGGGGACAGATAAGGTCCATAACCTTTATGGAACGACCGAAACTGGTGGCTGGAATACCGGCCTTTCAGGAACGGTTCTTGGCGGCCAAGCCGCTTTGCTGGATGGCAAAGGTGAAGTCAATCAAGCCGGAACTGGAGAACTTCTCATTAAAACCTCAGCCTGCATGTCAGGATATTTTCATAGGCCTGACCTAACCGAAGAGGCCTTCAAAGAAGGCTGGTTTAAAACCGGTGATTTGGCAAACATTGATAAAGAGGGACTGATTACTATAGTGGGCCGGGTTAAAACCCAAATAAACCGGGCGGGCATAAAAATCATTCCCGAAGAGGTTGAAGCTTTACTGTTACAATATCCGGAGGTTTCTGGGGCTTGCGTTTTTGCCTATCCGGATGAGATTACCGGCGAAGGCGTGGCAGCTGTCCTTGAACTAGAAACTGATAAAAATATTGATTTTTCTTCTTTAAGGATATGGTGCAAATCCCGTATACGGGCTGTCTCGATCCCGGAAAGATGGTTCAAGGTGAATGCCTTGCCCAGAACCCAGAGCGGAAAAATTGACCGCCGGGAAATTACCACCCGGTTTAGTGAAAAAAAGGAATTCTGATGCCCTGGCAACCTGGCCAAAAATTGAAGATAACAACCAAAAGGTTGGTTATGAAAACCCTTCTTCCTGGGGAGGTTACCAAAGAATACCTAGGCTGGTGGAACAATGATCAATTGCAAAAGGGTTTAGGCCATAAGGGCCGGGGTTGGAACTTTGAGCGGGCGGTCCAGCATGTCAAAAGCTTTGATAACATTAAGGGGTTCCACCTTGGGGTTTATTTGAAAGAAACCGGAAAAATGATCGGGTTTTATTCAATGACCCGGGATCCGATCCAGAAGGTATCAAGTTCGACCACCCTGATCGGGGATCAAAACTGGTGGCGCCAGGGTTTGGCAAAAGAGATTTCTGAGACCACCATCCGGTTCAGGTTTCAAGGCATGGATATCGAAAAAATTGAGAGCAAGGTCAGGGGTGAAAATGTGGCTTCAAAGGCGCTTTTGGAATCGCTCGGGTTTAAAAAAGAAGGGGTTTTAATCAAGCACGGCCCTAGCCCTGAAGGCGGGCGGATCGACATCACCCTTTATGGGCTTTTAAAGGAGGAGTGGCTGGCAAACCAAGAAAAAAAGAGTGGTGATCAATAATGACCTGGCAACCGGGACAGATTTTTGAAACCGAAACCAAGCGTTTTAAATTACGCTCTTTAACCCCTGCTGACATTACAACGGATTATATAAACTGGTGGAACGATGATGAAATTCAGGAAGGGTTAGGAACCGTTGGCCGTGGTTGGACCCGGGAAAATGCCCTAAAAAACCTTGCTACTTTTGATAACTCAACCAGGTTTCATTTGGGGGTTTATCAGAAAACTGACAACCGACTGGTAGGTTTCTTTTCCCTTTTTATGGACCCCATCCACAAGGTTAGTATGGCAAATTTCTGTTTGGGTGAAAAAACACTTTGGGGGACCGGGGTTTTAATTGAGATTAAGGTCCACCTGATGGATTTTATGTTCAATACTCTGGGTGCTGAAAAGTTGGAAACGAAAATTTATGGCCGCAATTTGCCATCGATTTTCAACAGTAAGGCAATGGGTTTTGTTTCTGAGGGGGTTTTAATAAAGCACCAGAACCAAACGGGCGGGGGACGCCGGGATGTTTATCTTTTCGGGATGACCAAGGATGAATGGCTGGCTTTGAAAAAAGCGGGAAAGGGGTTTTATAAATGACCCTTTTGACAAATCTTGAGGCCCTTGGTTCAATCTCCGATCTGGTGAACGGCACCAAATGGAATGCTGACGAACTCCGCCGGGCGGTTTTAAATCGGGTGGCTTTCTTAACCGATAAGGAAATTGGTCCTGGGTCGCTGGTTTTAATTAGCCATGGCGGCACCCCGTTCTTTTTTGCTGATCTTTTAGCGGTTTGGCAGCTAGGCGCTGGGGCAGCCTGCCTGAACGCGACCCTTACCAGGAATGAGCTGGAAAACATTACTAAATTTGTTGAACCCAAGGCGCTATTAAGAGGGCCCGGGGAAACCCCAAAAGACCTAAAAGGTGTTTCTGAATTTGATCTTGAGCAACAGAGAGGAGAAGCTGGGGCGGTTATTGAAACGTTTGATGAGGATAATCCAGCGCTCATTTTATTTACTTCCGGGACAACCGGGGATCCCAAGGGAGTTGTGCACACCTTCCGCTCAATCAGTGAACGCCTCAAAAATAACTGGAAATATTTATCTAAAGATACTTTGTCCAAAACCTTATCCGTTTTACCAACCCATTTTGGTCATGGATTAATTGGCAATTGCCTGACCCCTCTTTTTGCAGATTGCGACCTTTATCTGTATCCCCGGCCAGGAATAGCGGGCGCGGCAAACCTTGGTTCGGTTTTGGATGAAAATGAAATTACTTTTATGAGTTCAGTTCCTTCATTTTGGAAGGTAGTTTTGAAAGCCTCAAAAAAACCCACCAAAGAGACGTTGAAACAAGTCAGCGTTGGTTCGGCACCCCTAACCGCTGATTTATGGGCGGCCATCCAGAATTGGGCGGGGATTAATAATGTTGTAAACATGTATGGCATTACCGAGACCGCTAACTGGGCTGCGGGGGTTTCTGGGGTTGGTGCAAAACTTCAGGATGGGTTGGTTGGAACCATGTGGGGTGGCGAGGTAAACGTTCTGCCCAAAGACGGCACCCAAAGCCCCACTGGAGAGGGGGAAATTTTGTTAAAAACCCCCTCGGTGATGCAGGGCTATTTAAAGCGCCCAGACCTGACCGCCGAGGTTCTTCTAAAGGGGGGCTGGTATAAAACCGGCGATTGGGGAACGGTTTCAAGGGATGGGGTCATTCGTTTATTGGGTAGAACCAAAACCGAAATTAACAAAGCCGGCATAAAAATTCTTCCCGAAGAGATTGATATGCTTTTGGAAAAACACCCCCGTGTCATAGAAGCTTGCGCCTTTGGTGTTCCTGATTTGATCAGCGGCGAAACAGTTGCCGTGGCCGTAACCATAAAGAAAGGGCAGTCTTTGAAGCCATCAGATCTTCGCGCCTGGTGCCGTGATAAAATTCGGCCAGACGGGATTCCGGAAAAATGGTTCATGGTCACAGAAATTCCAAAAACTGACCGTGGAAAAATTAATCGCGGGGTGGTACGAGAGTATTGCTTGAATAGGGAACAGGAAAAATGAGTTGGCAACCAGGACAACCAATGCAGATAATTACTGAGCGCTTCGTCATGCGTTCAATTTTGCCCCCCCACATTAATGAAACCTATATCAGCTGGTGGAACGATGAAGAAATCCAGGCCGGATTTAATTTTAAACCGCGGGGTTGGGGTCTTAAAGAAGCGAAAGAGCATGTTTCAAAATTTGACAATAAAGAAAATTTTCACCTGGGGATTTACGATAGGCAAACTAAGCAAATCATCGGTTTTTATACCATGTTCGTAAATTACGGCACTAAACGAGCGCTGACCAATGTGTGTATTGGTAATAAGGAATGGTGGGGCAAGGGGGTGGTTTTGGAAATTCGTTCAAAAATGCTCGATTTTTTGTTTTTTAATTTAAATTTGGAAAAGGTTATTGGTACTATTCACGGCCGTAATCTGCCTTCGATTTATAATTATAAGGCGCAAGGGTTCAGGAATGAGGCGATCGTCAGAAGCCATATGATAGGGGCAAATGGCGGGCGTATTGATGAATACCATTTCGGCCTTCTGAAAGAAGAATGGTTGGCAAAACGAAAAGAAAGCCCATAAAAGGATAACAATGAAAACGAATTCAAATCTTGCAAAAATTCTTTTGGCCAAAGCTACCGAACGCACCCCTGAGGAAGTACCCGGGGATGCTGCGGTGGACAATTGGGATGCCTGGGACAGTTTGTCCCATATGCGCCTTATTTTGGCTATGGAGAGCCATCTTGGTCGTGAACTTCCGCCCGAGGCTGTCGTTGAGATTGGCTCATTGGAAGATATTGGACGTTACCTTTAAACCGCTATTTTTTCCCACTTATTTTTTTCCCCCTCGGGAAAAACCCTTTCTGCCCATGATAAAATTTCCGGAAGAACCGGAGATAAATACTCTTCAATGGCTTTAAAATCGGTCTTCCTTTTTGCTGGACTGTAAGAAAAGTTCGGGGCTTTCGCGTGGTAAGCAAGTTTTTCTTGAAGCTCAGTATTTTCTGGATTTTGTTTGGAAGTTTCCAGCCCAAAAAAGGAATTTAACTTTAGGAGGGTATTTGCAGGGTCAGCTAAAAAGTCTTTGGAGTTCAGCCAGTAAATATCTTTCCCGCGTGTTTCCTCAAGATACTTCATTTGCAAAAACCAGGCGGCGGCCGAGATATGAAGGTCGCTTAAATTCCAAATCAAACCTTCCTCCATCCCAAAAAAATTCGGGTCATAATTTTCTCGTGTTTTAAAATCCGCAAGTAAAAGAACAAGCAAACGGCGGACAAAATCTCGCCTCGGCTGGCCGCCCTTTGCGATGGAAATTAAAAAACTTTTTAAGTCTGAAAAAATGAAAATCATTTTTGAGTTGGGATTTAGGGAAAGAATTTCATCAAGAAGGACAATATCAACGTTTGAGGGTTTAATAATTATCCTTTCGTTTTCTTCGAAATTCCGGGAAAGAAGGGTTAAACAAAGTTCGAGCTTGCTCAGGTGAGAACTATTTGGTTTCCCGGAGCGGGAAAAATTTCTGGAATGAGATAAGGAATTCAAAATTTTTGGCTCTTTGAGGGAAAGGCACACACCCCTTTGATCAAGGCACCGGGCCAAAAGCGTTGAGCAACAAAAACTAGTGTGAAAAATAAAATTCCAGGGGTCTTTTGGGGAAGGCTTTTCCTTTAAAAAGGGTTTTAGGTCCTCCAAGTTTTGTCTTTTTTCCCCTTGGCTGGAAAAAAATGTTTCCCGCCCGTCAAGGAAAGAAGCCCCCGAAAGTTTATCCCGGTCGGTGGCTACAAAAACCACTTTCCCGGATTGTTCATCCAGGTCAAAAGGGAATAGGCAAGGGTTACCTATTAAATTACGGAGATTATCCCGCTTAGGATTGGGCACAGGCCTATCCTTCCTCTCTGTCGCA
>JAZFRG010000238.1:0-5422 GCA_036445535.1 Sphingomonadales bacterium | reverse complement strand
GCCGCTTACTGGTTCGAGGTCGCTTATGAAAGCCGTGATCCCAGTTTGACCTTTGCCATAGAGGGTTTATCGCTGGAAATGTTCAGTGAAAATCCGGCAATGGTGGGGGCGTTTGACAAGCCTGAATTTAATGTTCTTTACGAAATAGTCAGGGGCAATCTGGAAAAGAACGCGGCGTGGATGGCCAGAAATGAATAACTTTTTTGCAGAATTAAAACGCAGAAACGTGGTCCGGGTGGGGGTGGCCTATCTGGTAGTCGGTTGGGTAATTTTGCAGTTCGTCGATATTGTTGCCCCTTTGATGGGCCTTCCCGAAGTGTTCCAAAAAGGTGTCCTGGTTCTGCTGGCCGTTGGGGCCCCGATCGCGCTTCTTTTCTCCTGGGCGTTTGAAGTCACGCCAGAAGGTGTCAAGAAGACCGCGGACGTTGATAAATCCAAATCCGTGACCCACGGCACTGGACAGCGGATCAACAAGCTGATCATCGGCGCGCTAGTGTTGGCGCTTGGCTTTATTGCCTACGATAAACTCATCGGCCCGGATGGGCGGGTGGTTACTCAGGTCGAAGCGGGGCAGGCCTCAATCGCGGTTTTGCCGTTTACAAATTTAAGCGAGCTGGCCGAGAATGACCCGTTCACCAACGGGCTTCATGATGATCTTTTGACCCAACTTTCCAAGATTGAAAGCCTGAAAGTGATTAGCCGCACTTCGGTTCTGGAATACCGCGACACCACCAAGAACATGAAGGAAATTGCCGATGAACTTGGGGTAACAACCCTGATGGAAGGCGGCGTCCAGCGGGCCGGGGACCGGGTGAGGATCAATGTCCAGCTTATTGATGCCGCCACCGATGAACATATTTGGGCTGAAACATATGATATGCAAATTACAGTTGCCAATATCTTTGATGTTCAGTCCGAAATTGCCATGAATATCACAACGGCGCTAAAGGCAACCTTTGACCCGGAGGCCGTTCGCGAATTGCCCACGGAAAGTCTGGAGGCTTATGAGGCTTTCCTTAAGGGACGGCTGGCGCTTGAGACGACAAATTACAGTTTAGACTCGCTTTTGGCCGTGCGTGCTAATTTTGAAGCGGCGGTTACAATCGACCCTGATTTTGCTTTGGCCTGGGCAAATATCTCGATAGTCAATGATTCTATATACTGGTTTTCTGGTCGGTCAGATGAAATGCGCGCGGCAACTCTTGCCGCCGCTGAAAAGGCACTTGAAATTGCCCCGGATCTTCCAGAGGGGCATTACGCCATGGGCCAATATTATTATCACGGGCTTCTGGATTATGACCGGGCACTGGCGGAACTGTCCCTGGCTGAAGAGGGAATGCGGGGGAATGCAAATTTTTATGGAACCAGAGCTGCAATTTTACGGCGCAGTGGTAATATTGAGGCCGCGGCAAATGATTTTGTCAAAGCGGCCGACCTTAATCCCAAAGATTTCCTGCTGCAAATTGACGCCATTGCTACGTTGGATGGTCTGCGTCGTTTTACTGAGGCTGACGCCCGCACTGACAATCTGCCCGATACACCAGAATATAAAAATCAATATTCCTTGGTAAAACCAACTTATTTATTTACGCGAAACGGCGACCCAGGCCCGGCGCTGGAAATTTTTGATAAATTGGAAGACCAGGACTTTGTCGGCTTCTTTGTTTTGCCCGAGTTTTATTTTATACTGCTTATGCAGGCGGGTCGTTATCAAGATGCGCTTGATCTGGCTGACCGTGGTTTCTGGGCACCCACGAACGGTTTCGAAACATACACACCACTAGATATGCTTCGTGGTGTAGCCATATTTCAAACTGATCCGGCGGCCGCCAGGCCGCTTTTGGAAAGTGCCTTGACCGGTGTTGAAGACCGTTTGGCGGTGTCACCAGAAAATCCAAATTTTATTGACATGAAAAGTTATATCCTGGCATTGCTTGGCCGCCATGACGAGGCGGTGGCTGCTGCCCGTCATGTTATGGAGATTGTACCAATGGAACGTGATGCCTGGGCTGCTCCTAATTTTGTTGGAAATTATGCCCAGATTTTGGCCATGGCTGGCCGTTATGATGAAGCGATTGAGGCTCTGGATAGGTATCTACCTCTGCCCGGAGCCTTCAGCCTAAAGACTTTGATGGCTGGCATTCCAGAGACCGGTCTTGAAGACCATCCAGGGTTTTCAGAATTGGTTGAAAAGCATGGCTGGGAACAAAAAGAGGCAACACCCCAATGAATAATTTCTTCCAAGAGTTAAAACGCAGAAATGTGGTCCGGGTGGGGGTGGCCTATCTGGTAGTCGGTTGGGTAATTTTGCAGTTCGTCGACGTTATTTTGGAAATTGTCACGTTTCCCGATTGGTTCTCGCAAATGGTCTTGGTGTTGCTGATTATTGGCTTTCCGATCGCGCTAATTGTCAGTTGGGCCTTTGAGGTGACACCGGAAGGCGTCAAAAAAACTTCTGAGGTTGATAAATCAAAAACGATTACCCACGGCACTAGCCAGAAAATAAATTACCTGATTATTGGCGGGCTTGTGATCGCCGTTGCCTTTTTGATGTATGAGCGCAGCGCCGGGCTCGATGATCAGATTGTTGGTCCCGCCTCGGCGGGAACTTTAACCATAGCGGTTTTGCCCTTTGCTGATCTCAGCCCCGAAGGGGATCAGGAATATTTCTCCGATGGCATAACCGAAGAGATTTTAAACGTTCTTGTCAAAGTTCCTGATTTGAGGGTCGCTGGTCGGACTTCATCCTTTGCCTTTAAGGGCCGGAACAAAAACCTGACCAAAATTGGTGAGGATCTGAACGTTGAGTTTCTGGTCGAAGGGTCGGTCAGAAAATCGGGCAACCAGCTTCGGATCACGGCGCAATTGATCCGCTCAAACGATGGTTTTCATATCTGGTCTGAAACCTATGACCGTGAATTTACCGAAATTTTTGAGGTTCAGGATGAAATCAGCCGGGCGATTGCCGAGGCTTTAAGTGTTTCCTTAGGCCTCGAAGATATGAACCTTGTTCCCAACCAAACAGAAGATTTGGTCGCCTATGAGGAATATTTAAAGGCCCTTGGGCTTTTCAAGTTACGGGGTTATGCGGGTTTGAGTGAAGCTATTGGCCTTTTAACGGCGGTGACTATTCGCGACCCGAATTTTGTCTCCGGTTGGGAATTGTTGGCAAAAGTTTACAGCGTATATCCGTTTTACGGGCCCAACCGTGCAACGAACGAAGTTTGGGAACGCTATTTGACACTTTCTGAACTGGCCGCAAATAAAGCGCTGTCCCTGGACCCGGGTTCAGCAATTGCATATTCCTCTCTTGGGTCAGTTTATGGCAATCGCCGACAATGGCAAAAATCATTTGAGTACCATCAAAAAGCCCTTGAGCTTGATTCGTGGAGCGGGGATATTCACCAGCAATACGCTGAAAATCTTGGCATGGCGGGGCGCAACAAGGAAGCCGCAGAAATAGCAGGGCGAGGGGCAGATCTGGAGCCGCTCAGCGCCATTATTATAAATGTCCATGGCTCATTTTTAATTGATATTGGGGAATTTGAAAAAGGCTTTGCAATTCTTAGAAAATCAAATGTTTTAGACCCCAATCTAGATTTTCCAGTTAACTTCATGATTTTTATGTATTTGGATCAGGGCCGTTTTGATGAGGCTTATACGACCGCCCAAATAGCCAATCAACAATCGCCCGATCCTTTTTATGAAGACACTCTTATTTTAATAGAAATGCTTAAAAGTGGTGCCCCGGAAGATGAAATGAATTCCTTTGTCGCAAACAGCCAGTTTGGACTTTTGGATCCCATGTTGAGAACCGCCTTAAGGGATGCTGACACCTTAATTACCAACATAAAAATCTATAATTACGATACCTTTGAGTATGGCAACCCAATCTTGATGAGCCGGTCTAATCGGTTCTTTTGGGGTCATCCTTTGTTTAAAAGCCTGGTGCGCCGCGCGGGGCTTTACGACTATTGGAAAACCTCCGGCAATTGGGCCGATGACTGCCGACCTATCGGCGATGATGATTTTGAGTGCACACCATGAATAATTTTTTCTCAGAATTAAAACGCAGAAACGTCGTCCGGGTGGCGATTGCCTATCTGGTGGTCAGCTGGGTTGTTATTCAAATCGGCGATATCGCAGCTGATAATCTGGCCTTCCCAGAATGGTTTATGCCGATGGTGTTTGTGGTTCTGGGTCTGGGGTTTCCAATTGTTTTGATCTTCAGCTGGGCCTATGAGGTCACCCCCAAAGGGGTAATGAAAACTGCAGCCGTGGATGCCTCCAAATCTATCACCCACGGTACCGGCCAGAAAATCAACAAGCTGATTATTGGCGCGCTCGTCTTGGCGGTCGGGTTTTTGCTTTACGATAAATTCATGCTTGGTCCAAACCAGTCTATTGTCGAGGATGCCAAAGCTGGCCCAATATCAATAGCGGTCCTGCCATTTATCAACATGTCATCGGATACCGAGCAGGAATATTTCTCGGACGGGATTACCGAAGAGCTTTTAAACACGCTGGCCAAGGTCCCCGGCCTGATGGTGGCGGCGCGGACCTCGGTCTTTTCCTATAAGGGCCAAAACAAGGACGTCCGCGAAATCGGCAATGAATTGGGGGTAACAACGATTATCGAGGGCAGCGTCCGCAAGGCCGGAAATGATTTGCGTATCACCGCCAAGTTGATCCGGGTTTCCGATGGTTTTCACCTGTGGTCGGAAACCTATGACCGGCAGCTCGAGAATGTCTTTGCAATTCAGGAGGAAATTGCTTTTGCCATCGCCGATGCTTTAAAAACCCCGCTGGGGCTTGAACCCGGAAGGTTGGTGACCAGCCGCACCCGCAATATGGCGGCCTATGATCTTTATCTGAAAGGTTTCGGGCAATTGAAACAACGTGGCCCGGGGCTCGCCGATGGCGTTGTAACCTTGCGCCAGGCTCTCGAACTTGATCCCGACTTTGGCCCCGACTGGGCAGCGCTTGCCATCACTTATCAGGTTCTGCCGACCTATGTAACAATGTTCGAAGGCCAGCGGCCCAACTCCCAAGCGTTTAACGACTTGGCAGAAGAGGCGGCGGCACGGGCCCTGGCGCTCGATCCTGGCACCGCCCTCGCCCATCAAGCCATGGGTACCTTTTACCGCACAAACGGGCGGTGGGTTGAGGCCGAAGACGAATATCTAAAGGCTTTGGCAATCGATCCACAGTCGGCTTCGGTGCTGGAAGACTATAACGAGTTCCTGGATCTGGTAGGATTTTGGGACAAAAGCATCGAATTTGGTTTGCTGGCGGCCCGCCTCGAGCCTTTCCGGCCGGTTTTTCATGCGGCGGCGGGTTATTCCGACCTCAGCGCTAACCGGTTGGCGGAGGCGGAAGAGGTCTTCGATCATGTTCTGACCCTTGATCCTACGTTCGCAAA